>NZ_JBUDXA010000023.1:0-103433 GCF_054956755.1 Rufibacter sp. JT3400010
TAATGGGTGTGTCCTTATCTTTTGCAAAGAGATCAAGTTTGGCTTGAATCAGGAATAAAAGCTGTGTTTAAGGCAAACAGAAACATTCTTGGGTAGCAGGATATAGCAGGATGGAAAGATTTTGAGAAGATTATAGATTTGGTAAGAGGGGGAAGTTCAAGCAAGACAGGTTGCAAGCTTTAAAGCAGAAACTTACGTCCACTTTCAAAGGCTCTTCATCTATGATTATTCTACAATCAAAAAGTGGCTTTCTCTTTAACAACTTATAGTTAGAACAACACCTGTGCATTCCCAAGTTTTGGGAAGTTTCAATGAATCATCTATGTTTTTACAATTTAACCGTTGGTGAATATGTTTAGAAAATTACCTGGGAGAAAGTACTGGCAGCTAAAATGTTGCTTTGCATTTATTCCATTAAGTATGGTAGCAGTTGTGCTTCCATCTGAGGCTTCATCTTATCCATTTGCAGACATTAACTATGCTTTCCAGTGGACAGTAACTGGAAAGGTGGTTTCCAGTACTGGTGATCCTTTGCCAGGGGTAACGGTTTTACTAAAAGGCTCAACCACTGCTTCTTCAACCGGAGTAGATGGCAGCTTCACCATCTCTGTACCTGAAGGACCCGGAACACTGGTCTTTTCATATATAGGTTACACCTCACAAGAAAAGCCATTCACCGGACCGGGAACTATAAACGTTACGTTGTCTGATGATACTAAAGCCTTGGAAGAGGTAGTGGTAGTGGGGTATGGTACCCAGAAAAGAGCAGACATAACCGGGGCTATTGCCACTATGAATGCTGAAAGGCTAAGCGAACGGCCCGTAACCAGGGTAGACCAAGCTTTAGTAGGCCAGATGGCGGGTGTAAGGGTTCAGCAGACCAGCGGGGTGCCCGGTAGAGGGTTCAGTATTCAGGTGAGAGGAACCGGTTCAATCTCAGCCAACAATGAACCGCTTTATGTGATTGATGGCTTCCCGCTGGCAGTACAGCCGCAGAACTCCGGCGGAGGTTTTTCTAGTGGTAACCCTTTAGATAACATCAACCCAAATGATATTGAATCTATTCAGGTCTTGAAGGATGCGGCGGCATCAGCTATCTACGGCTCCAGAGCATCTAACGGGGTGGTACTCATCACTACTAAAAGAGGTAAAGCCGGTAAAGCCAAAATCAACTTCAATGTGTATGGCGGGGTAAGCGAAGTAGTCAGAAAGCTGGACATGCTGAACGGGGAAGAATGGATTGACCGTGCCATTGAAAGCATTAACTACAACTGGGTGCGTTCAGGACCAGGCAGAACAGCCAATCAAACTACTGAAGAAAGGCGCGCGATTCTAAAGCTACCTGCCGGTACAGTAAACCGTAACTTCATGATTGATGAAAGATGGCTGCAGGAAGGGTATCCTGGCCTGAAGTTCATTGATTGGCAAGATGAATTGCTCCGCCAGGGAAACGTACAGAACTATCAACTATCTGCCAGTGGAGGTACAGATGCCGTCAACTACTTTGTTTCCGGTGATTACCTGAATCAGGAGGGAGTAGCTATTGGATTGGGGTATGAGCGTTATTCGGCACGGGCCAATGTAGAGGTGAAAGCCAATGACAGATTAACCTTAGGTTTAAATTTATCTCCATCTTATGCGGTCACCAATGACCCCGGCGTAGAAGGAAAAGACCAGTTAATGCACCTGGCAGTTTCTATGCCCCCCGTTGTGGAAGAAAGTGCCGGATTGTTGACGGGGGTTGCGCCTTTCAACGTGTACACCTGGGGCCCTGCTAGGGTAAGCCCGGTAGCGGTTGCCAGAGAAGCCATAGGGGAAAATAAAGTATTCAGGACACTGGCTACTATTTTTGGGCAGTATAGACTTCTGGAAGGGCTAAACTTCAGAACCACGTTAAACCTGGACCATGCAGATGCCACTACCAAAAACTGGGTACCTGCTAAGTTATCCCTCAACAGGAACACTACGGGAAGCCTTCAGGGATATCGTAGGCAGACCTTCGTAAACGAAAACACCTTAGACTATAACAAAACCTTTGCAGAGATGCATAACTTCTCTGCTCTGGCGGGTATTTCTTATAGCAACTACAAATTTGAAAACTGGCGCTTGAGTGGGGCGGGGTTTACCTCAAATGAGATACCAACCTTAAACCAGGCCACTTCCTTTTCAGGTACCAGCGCTGAAACCCAAAATGTTTTACTTTCCTACTTTGGTCGGGTTCAGTATAATTACAATGACCGTTACCTGATGTCGGCTTCTATCCGGAGAGACGGATCTTCCAGGTTTGGAGAGGAGACCCAGTGGGGTATCTTTCCATCTGCTTCCGTTGGCTGGAGAGTCTCTCAAGAGAGATTTATGGAGAATATACCCGCTATCAATGACCTGAAAGTGAGGGCAAGCTGGGGTATAGCCGGTAACAATGGCGTGGGCGATTATGATGATATCTCCCGCTTGCGGGTAGCTAACTACTCCTTCGGGTCTGGGTTGGCCAACGGCCAGGTTCCGCAAAACTTTCCTAACCCTAATCTAAGTTGGGAAGAATCTGAAACCATAGATGTTGGGTTTGACCTGGGGCTGTTCTCAAACCGTATCTTCACCTCATTTGACTATTACATCAAAACAAACAGGGACCTTCTGTTGAATATTCCGGTTCCTACAGCATCTGGGTTTACCACAGCGCTTACCAACATTGGTAAAGTAGTAAACAAAGGCTGGGAATTTGAGTTGACCACCCGTAACCTGACGGGCCCTTTTGAGTGGAATACAAACCTGAACTTCAGCCATAACCAGAATGAAGTAAAGCAGCTTGGCCCTAACAATACTCCAATCCTAGGCGGTGATTGGGATATAAACCATAATATTCTAATGGTTGGCGAACCTATGTATAGCCTGTATTTAGTACAGCAAATAGGTCTTTTATCAGCCGAGGACATAGCAGCCGGTTACCCCAGGTATGGTAATCAGGAGCCAGGTGACCCTAAGTATTTTGATGCCAATAATGACGGCAAAATTGATGCAAGTGACCGCGTGCTATCTGGTCATCCTAATCCAGATTATGTGTGGGGCATCAACAATTCGTTTAGCTACAAAGGGTTTGACCTGGGCATTCTGTTGCAAGGCCAGTGGGGCGGCAAAATCTACTCCACTTTTGGGCGGGCAATAAACAGAACGGGTATGGATTTCATTGATAATACCTTAGGTGTGTATAGAGACAGATGGAGATCACCGCAAGACCCTGGAGATGGAGAGACCCACAAAGCCCCATCTAGCTTTGGCCGAATCAAGAACACAGACTGGTTATATCCTTCTGATTACTGGCGGGTAAGAAACATCACTTTGGGCTACAATTTGGGTAATGTTCTGAAAAGTAAGTTGATCAGCGGAGCCAGAGTATATGCAACTGCTGAAAACTGGTTCGGCAAAGATAAGTACACCGGTGGGTTCAACCCCGAAGCCGTGAACAATGGAGGTGATGACTATGGCGCTTTCCCGTTGTCTAAGTCATTGACAGTTGGCCTGAACCTCACCTTTTAATTACCTTAAAAGACTAGAATCATGAAAAGAATAGGAATACTACTTTGTTCGGCTTTGCTCCTAAGTTTAGGGGCATGCGAAGACGACTTAGACCAGGCACCCATATCAGAAGCCAGTGCCGCTAATTTCTACCGTAACACCGAAGATTTTCAAGTAGCGGTAAACGGAATTTATAATGCACTGGGAAGCTACCCTGTCAGGAGCCTGAACTTATCTGAGGTAAGATCAGATAATGTGTATGCTCCCGGTGTGTCTGGAGTAAGAGAGTGGAACCCGGTTAACAATTTTGAGAAAACGCTGGCTACAAACCCATTGATTTCAGATGCCTGGAATGCAAATTATGTTGGCATACTAAGAGCCAATACTGTTTTAGATAAAATAAACGAGACAGTAGTTCCTGAGGCAGCCACCAGAGACAGGTTTATTGGAGAGGCGAAATTTCTAAGGGCATTCTACTACTTCGATCTGGTAAGATTGTTTGGCAGAGTTCCCATCTTCAATAGAGTGTTAACTCCTGCGCAAGCCCTGGAAGTACCTAGAAGCCCGGTGGAAGAGGTGTATGCTTTGATCATCTCAGATCTGGAAGATGCCATTTCAAAGTTGCCTGTTACCTACAATGCCTCTAACAAAGGCAGGATAACAGCACCTGCGGCCAAAGGAATATTAGCCTTGGTACACCTAACGCGTTCTGGTCCTAAATTACACCCTGCCGGACCAACCCTAGGTCTGAATGAGTATGACAAAGCGCTGACGTTACTGAACGATGTGATTAACAGTGGGCAGTATTCCTGGGTGAATAACTATGCCAGCATCTTCTCCTATACCAATGAGAACAATCCTGACATAGTTTTTGATGTGCAGGCCATTGGCGGAAGTGCCGGAGATGTAGGAGTAGGTTCTCTGCTGCCCTCTGAGATGTATGAAGAGTTGTATGCCCGTGCTATTGGAATTCCGTTTCCGGGCGGAATTCCAATAGATGGCCCTAAAACGCCTTCCAATGACTTAATCAACTCTTATCCTGCCAATGATGTGCGTGACAACTTCATCATCTTGCCTTCCTATAGAGATCCTAACGGAGCCTTGGTGAATAGAGCTCAGTATGTAAAATTCCTGGATGTAAGCCGGGCTGGAGTAGACCGCTTTAACTGGCCTATCAACTACCCCGTGCTAAGATATACAGATGTTTTGTTGCTGAAAGCAGAAGCTATTTTAAGAGGAGGAACAGGCGGAAGTCAGGCAGAGGTGGATGCCATCGTGAACCAGGTAAGAGCCAGAGCAGGTCTGGGGCCAGTTGCCAACGTAAGTCTGGATATGCTGTTAGCCGAGCGAAGAAGAGAATTTGCGGCCGAAGGGCAGCGGTGGCATGATCTGGTAAGAACCGGTAAAGTGCTTGACGTGATGAATGCCTGGAGAGCCTCTGAAGATGTAGCCAAAAAAATAAATGCGGTAACTGTGAATGACATCATTTACCCCATTCCGCAAACCCAGCTAGATGTTAAAAAAGGCTTGTATGACCAGAATCCTGGTTATTAGAAGTCGTTATCAAGAAGCCCATTTAGTACAAAGAGCGCACTTAAAAGTGCGCTCTTTTATTTTGGTAGAGTCAAGGAGTACATTCTCTGTTTACCTGAAATAAGGAAGCTTCCGTTTTCAACCTCTTTTCCTGAAACAATACCGGAAACGCCAGTACCGGATATAACAGGATAGTTATTTCAGGCAGGACAGATAGTTTTATCAAATCTGGAAGTTCATGGGTGGTTAATCATACATACGCTCAAAGGAACACTGGCTGGTTGAAGGACAAAACGTAGGTATATGCTTGATAAAAGAATTAGTACATTCCTATTAATGACGCTGATGGCATGCCAGTCACAGAATGTTCCTTTGGCGCCAGACAATACCGTTCCTAAAGAAAATATAGCTGAAAACCCTTCCTCAGGTAAACTAGACCAGGAGCGCCCGCTCCGCTACAAACCTGAAGGAACAAATTTCTACATCATTAACGGGACTAAACGGTTTAACCGGGCTTTGTATGGAACAGGAACTGCCTTTAGGGTAGAAACGGGTGATCTGCCAGAATTCTTGATGTACATGCCCGGCAAAGGTGGTAACCTGAAATTGGGTATAATAACAGAGGCGGGGAACAAGTGGCTCACAGATGCGGCGCATATCAAAGCCATTTACAGCCCGGGCACCATGCGGTATGAAATCAAAGACACGTTGCTAGGGGAGGGACAACTGAACCTGCAAGTGTTAGCCATGGCGGCAGAAGAGGGTATGGTCATAGCTCTGGAGTCAACCGCTGATAAACCATTTGAGCTCATCTGGACCTACGGTGGTGCCAGCGGCCATAAACCGTCACGGGACGGAGACATAGGCGCAGACTCAGAAGAAGGATTTTACCTGCACCCCGAACACTGCAAAGGCAATGTCTTCGAAATAAAGAATAATTCTTTCCTGCTGGGCTATGAAAGTGGGAAGCAGAGAGGGGATACCTCTAAGCTGAAGGTACAGGAGAAAGGTTCACAGATTTATGGGGTAGTGGCTCCGGGTTCTGCGCTCAAAGTAGGCGATGCCAATCAGCAAAGCTCGCCTAAAGTGCTGTTGCAATCCAGTGCATCAGAGTTGCCGATTGTAATTGGCCGCCAGAAAATACAAGGGAAGCAGAAGGTTTACTTTGGGCTGCAGAATAACTTAACCACTAAACCTAAATCTTACCAGGAACTGCCGGAAGTTTTCAAAAGAGCTGACGAGCAGCGCCAAAAGATAGCGGGTCAAGTGAAGATTGTGACTCCAGATCCGTATCTCAATACATTGGGTGGGGCATTGAGTGTTGCCGCCGATGCCATCTGGGACGGAAAAAGTTACATGCACGGTGCCATTGCCTGGCGTATGCCGCTCAACGGCTGGCGCGGCGCGTACGTAGCCGATGCTCTGGGATGGCATGATAGAGCGCGTACTCATTTCAGGGGCTACAGCGATGCCCAGGTAACGGAGCCTGCCAACGGGCCGGTAGTGCCTGATTCTTCCAGAAACCTGGCCCGGCAGAAAGAGGAAATAGGAATCTCCTTGTACACTAACGGGTACATTTCACGCAATCCCAGCGCCAGAAAAGTAGCCCACCACTATGACATGAACATGGTGTTCATTGATGAAATGCTTCGGCATTTTTTATGGACGGGTGATAAGACTTACATTCAGGAAGCGTGGCCCATTATTGAGCGGCACCTAGCGTGGGAGAAACGTAATTTTGATGCCGATAATGATGGCCTGTATGATGCCTATGCCAGTTTCTGGGCCAGCGATGCCGTGCAATACAGCGGTGGTGGCGTCACTCATTCCTCGGCCTATCATTACTTCTCCAATAAAACAGCAGCCCGTTTAGCAACACTTCTAGGAAAGAACTCCGCACCCTATAGACAAGAAGCGGAAAAGATAAAGCAGGCGCTGGGTTCCACCATGTGGATGCCCAAGCAAGGCTGGTTCGCCGAATACAAAGACCTGCTGGGCCTGCAAAAGCTCCATACCTCTGCCGGGCTCTGGACCGTGTACCACACCCTTGATTCTGAAGTGTCAGACCCGTTCCAGGCCTACCAGGTGCTGCGCTACGTAGATACGCAGATTCCGCACATCCCCATCAGGAACTCAGACTTGCCCAACGATGAGTTGGTTACTTTGACCACTTCCAATTGGATGCCCTACACGTGGTCAGTGAACAACGTGGCCCTGGCAGAAGTGGCGCATACCGCTTTGGCGTATTGGCAGGCTGGCCGCACCCAAGAGGCCAACAAGTTGATGCGCAGTGTGCTAATAGAAAGCATGTACATGGGCTCCAGCCCCGGTAATTTCCAGCAGCTCTCTCACTATGACCATTACCGGGGAGAACTGTACCGTGATTTTGCCGACGGCATTGGGATCAGTTCCAGGGCGGTAGTGGAAGGCATGTTTGGGATTCTACCAGATATGCTGGCCGGTGAACTGATAATAAGGCCCGGTTTACCAACTGACTGGAATCATGCCAGCATAGAAACGCCAGATGTTGCCTATGCCTTCAAAAGGGAGGGCGACAAAGAAACCTATACCATTGAACCACGCTTCGGGAAGCCGCTAAAGCTTAAATTCAGAGCCGCGGCATTGAAAGACCAGGTGGCCTCTGTGACCGTGAACGGTAAGCCAGTGAAATGGACGAGTTTTCTGGAAACAGTAGGAAAACCACAGATTGAGATTCTTCCTGCGGTAGCAGAAAAATACGAGGTGAGTATTACCTGGACTGGCGAAAAACCAGCGGAAATCAAGCATGAGGCAGTAGCCGCCAATGGCGCACCATTCATTGTTGATCTAGGAAAGGCACAGTTTCTGGAGGTCAGAGATCCGCAGAAGATAATAGTTCGTTCAACTTCTAACGGGAACAGGTTAGAGGCAAAAATAGCAGGCAATGCTGGACACCATTCTTTGTTTGTGCTAGCCAGGCAAGGACAACTAAGCTGGTGGCAACCAATTGATGTTGAAGTGCGGGAGCCGCTTAAACTGTTGGTTAATAACAGTCCGGGAGAAGCTAAAAACCAGTTTGTGCTTCAGAACAATACCGCTTCTGCGTTCAAGGAAGAAGTTACCGTTACAACAGGCAATTTCACTCAAAAGCTGAACTTGGCCATTGCTCCTTTCGGTTCTTCAACGCCTGTCACCATTCCTTCAGGGCAGTTACAACCTGGTACCAACCAAGTGCGCATTGAAGCGAATGGAAAAGTACTAGCAACCGAAGAAATCACAAACTGGGGAGTGGCGTTTAGCCCTTCCATTTCAAAAAACAGGTTGGAAACAGTAGATCTAACCCCTCACTTTAATGATAAGGTAACGCAGATTTTCCAGAATGAATATCTGTCGCCCCGACCCGCCACGGCTACGCTACAGTTGCCTATGCAAGGCATTGGCAACTGGTGTTATCCTTTGGTGACCGCAGAGATAGATGATACAGGCTTGCGGGCAAAAGCGGGAGCAAGCGGCGTTTTCAGTTTGCCAAACGGACTGCTGTTTAAAACGGCCGGGCCAGGTAGCAGCAAGAACATTCTCTTCACCAGCCAATGGGACAATTACCCAGATGCAGCCATCATTCCCTTGACCGGAAGTGCCTCACATGCCTACCTGCTGATGGCTGGTTCCACCAATCCCATGCAGTCGCGCTTTGATAATGGCGAAGTGGTGGTGACCTATGCAGACAATTCACAGGAGAAACTAACCCTCAGGAACCCCGAAACCTGGTGGCCTATTGAACAGGATTACTACATCAACAACTACTCTTTCACGGTTGATAAACCAAAGCCCATCCGTGTACATCTGAAAACCGGAGATGTGATCCAGAATTTCAAATACTCAGACATCAAGGGGTTTGCCTACAACAGCTACATTCCGGGTGGCGCGGCTACTGTGTTGGACCTTCCTTTAGACCCGAATAAGAAGTTGAAGTCCTTGGAGGTAAAATCCTTGGCGAATGATGTAGTGATTGGCCTGATGGGCGTGACGTTGGTGCGGAAGTAAATTGCCAATTCAACAGCAGGTATTAGCAAGCAGGTTACAGCAGGATAATCAGCTGTGAAGGCTTTGCTATATTTAGCATGGATGAAACTTTCAAAGCTCATCCGGTAGGCATTTATTGTTTCACCCCAAGGCTTCCTCCTATGATCAAGCAACGCTTTCTTAGCCTTTCTTTGATAATCGCATCGGGCTTTTTGTTGAGTCTGGCGCCGCAAAAAGTGCAGCCCAACATCATTATCATCCTAGCCGATGATATGGGGTATTCTGACATCGGTAGCTTTGGGTCTGAGATACAGACACCGCATTTAGATGCGCTGGCCAAAGGTGGGCTTAAAATGACACAGTTCTACAACGCCTCCCGCTGTTGCCCAACCCGCGCTTCTTTGCTTACCGGTGTGTATCCGCACCAGGCAGGCGTGGGGCATATGGTAAATGAGCGCGAGCATCCGTCGTATCGGGGCATGTTGAACGAGGAGTGTGTGACCATTGCCGAAGCGTTGAAAGAAGGTGGCTATAACACCATGATGACGGGCAAATGGCACCTGAATGACCGCAAAGAGCACTGGCCGATAAAGCAGGGCTTTGATCAGTACTTCGGGTTATTGGACGGCGCGAATAGCTACTTCGGGAACAGACCATACCGTCCTAATCAGAAACTTACCTATGCGCTGAATGATGAAGAGTACACTCCCGGCAAGGACTTTTATGCCACCAATGCTTACACAGATTACGCATTAAAATTTATAGACGAACGCAAAGAAAAAGCCAAGCCCTTCTTTTTATACCTGGCATACACCGCCCCGCACTGGCCGCTTCACGCCTTGGAAGAGGATATAGCCAAATACCGCGGTAAGTACAGCAAAGGATGGGATGTGCTGCGCGAAGAGCGGTTTAAGCGCATGAAGGCTATGGGCATACTTCCTCAGGACGCCAAGCTTTCGCCAAGAGACGAAGAGGTGCCTGCCTGGGCCTCTTTGACAGCAGCAGAAAAAAAGCAGTGGGAGGAAAAAATGGCGGTGTACGCCGCCATGGTAGACCGGATGGATCAGAACATTGGCAAACTCCGCCAAAAACTGAAAGAAACCGGCCAGGATAAGAATACCATCATTATGTTTCTGTCAGACAACGGCGGCAGTTATGAAGATATTGACGGACCATCGTTTACCCCTGAAATCATTGCCGCCAGTAAAAAGCCCGCCAGCGACCCCACATCTTTCACGGCGTATGAGTACCAAGGTGCCAACCTCAGCAACACCCCTTTCCGAAAGTTCAAGCGCTGGGAGCATGAAGGCGGCATTTCCACGCCGTTTATTGCCTATTTCCCCAACACCATCAAACCCGGAAGCATCAACCATCAGCCCGCCCACGTCATTGACTTGATGGCGACCACCCTGGATCTGGCCGGAGTGGCCTATCCTAAAACCTACAAAGGCAAGACCATCAAACCCATGGAAGGAGTTAGTTTAACTCCTTTGTTTAAAGGCCAGAAATGGCAAGGGCATGACGCCATCTTCTTTGAGCATGAAGGGAACCGAGCGGTAAGAAAAGGTGATTGGAAACTGGTTTCTATGTTCCCAGAGAACAAGTGGGCGCTCTACAACATCAAAACAGACCGGTCAGAGCTAAATGATCTGAGCGCCAAGAATCCAGAGAGGGTGAAGGAAATGGAAACGCTGTACAATACTTGGGCTGCCCGTGCCAATGTGGTGCCCTTTGCGCAGTTGTTGGAAATAGATAAGCAGAAAAAAGCAAAATGAAACAGTTTCTCCTTGTCATCGGGTTTATAGTGGCTTTATGCGCTTGCAAAGAACAAGCGCCAGCGCACGTGCCCGCTGGGATGCAGTACATTCCAGAGGGATCTTTTATAAGAACAGTAGGATTGAATCAGCAGGAGGTAGAAATAGAAAGTTTCCTGCTGGACAAGCATCCGGTCACGGTGGCTGAGTTTAGGGCCTTTATTAAGAAAACTGGCTATAAAACAGACGCTGAAAAGTTTGGCGACGCGGGAGTATTTGATCCGGAGAGTAAGAGCTGGACTCTGGTAGTAGGCGCGTCTTGGGAGTACCCGTTAGGAAAAGGAGCGTCTAAAGCCGAAGATAACCATCCTGTCACCCAGGTAAGTTGGAACGATGCCGCGGCCTATTGTAAATGGGCAGGCAAGCGTTTGCCTACGGAGTATGAGTGGGAGTATGCCGCGCGCAGCAACGGAAAAAAGAATACCCGCTACAGTTGGGGAAACAAGCTGGTGGAAAACAACCAGTTCAAGTCAAATGTGTGGCAAGGAAGCTTTCCGGGCAATAATACTGCAGAAGACGGTTACCCCTATACTGCCCCCGTGGGAATCTTCGGGAAGACCGGACACGGCCTGACAGACATGGGCGGGAATGTCTGGCAGTGGACATCAGAAACTTTTACCGAAGAAGGGCAACCACAAATGCCAGACGTAATGCTGCTGAAAGGCGGTTCCTTTATGTGCGATTCCACGTTCTGCCACAATTACCAGATCAATGGTCGCACTTCCTCTTCGCGTGAGACCGCGCTCTTCCATACCGGGTTCAGATGTGCCAAGT
Source organism: Rufibacter sp. JT3400010 (assembly GCF_054956755.1). Lineage (NCBI taxonomy): Bacteria > Pseudomonadati > Bacteroidota > Cytophagia > Cytophagales > Hymenobacteraceae > Rufibacter > Rufibacter sp. JT3400010. Next base: position 11,637 of record NZ_JBUDXA010000023.1, read on the forward strand.
CTATCTAGTGCCTAAGTTTAAATTTTGGTTTAAAGATTACAAATAAAGATATGCAGCGATTCGCTTTTAAAATGAAACTGAAACCTGGTTGTGAAGCCGAATACCAAAAGCGCCATGATGAAATCTGGCCGGAAGTTTCGCAGCTGTTAAAGGATGCCGGCGTAAGCGATTATTCCATTTTTCTGGATGCAGAAACCAATACTTTGTTCGCCGTGCAGAAACAGCAGGGCGCTTCGTCGCAGGATTTAGGTACCACCGAGATTGTGCAGAAGTGGTGGGCCTACATGGCCGATATCATGGAAACCAACCCGGACAATTCTCCGGTTTCGGTTCCTTTGAAAGAAGTGTTTTATATGGCGTAATCTGCGCTTGGCAAGAACCAGTTATTGCCAGATGCATCCATCCTTAGTTTACCAAATCACCCAGATTCTCTTTCATGACTCATAAATTTAAATTTCTTGCTTCGCTTGCGTTGTGCGGGGCCATCCTAGCCAATTGCCGTCAGCCGCAGGCCTCTAATACCGTTTCAAGCGCCATTTCTGAAAAACAGGCCCAAAACAGTGCGCTATGGCCGGAGGTAAAAAAAGAAACCCGTCCCTGGACCCGCTGGTGGTGGATGGGCAATGCGGTGGATGAAAAGAACATAGACCAGCTGCTCACAGAATACGCAAAAGCCGGTATAGGCGGGGTGGAAATTGCGCCCATCTACGGAGCCAAGGGGCATGAAAGCAAGTACATTGATTTCCTGTCGCCGCAGTGGATGGGAATTCTGGATAATACGGTAAAGAAAGCGGGTAGCCTGAACATGGGCGTAGACATGACTCAGGGAACCGGTTGGCCTTTTGGCGGGCCACAGGTGAAACCTGAACATGCCGCCTCCAGACTGATTGTGCAACAGTATCCATTGAAAGGAGGTCAGACGCTGAAAGAAACGCTGGAGGTGAAAGAGCCGAAGCAGAAAGAACTAGGCGTGGAGTTGCAGGCAATAATGGCCTACAGTGACAAAGGAGAAGTTCTGAATATAACTGACAAAGTGGGCCAAGACAGGAAACTAAACTGGAAAGCCCCGGCCGGAAATTGGAACCTGTATGCGGCTTTTAATGGCCGTACGCGTCAAATGGTGAAGAGGGCTGCGCCGGGTGGGGTAGGTTACACCCTGAACCACTTATCTAAAGAAGCGACTGAGGCGTATTTGCTGCCTTTTACCCAAGCATTCAATGGCAGTAACCACGGAGTAAGAGCGTTCTATAATGATAGCTATGAGGTATATGGAGCAGATTGGTCTGCTGGTTTCTTTGAGGAATTTCAGAAGAGAAAAGGATATGATCTGAAAAAGTACCTGCGGGAGTTGGTGAGCAAAGACCAAACAGAAATGGTTGCCCGTCTGAAATCTGATTACCGTGAAGTAATGGGCGATATGCTCTATGACAATTTCTACCAGACATGGAACAACTGGGCGCACAAACACGGCAGTCTCACCAAGAACCAGTCACACGGCTCCCCGGGAAACCTCCTAGATTTGTATGCCGCCGTTGACATTCCGGAGTGCGAAACGTTTGGGTCCAGCTATTTCCCAATCCCAGGCTTACGCCGCGATAGTGCCGATGTACGGAACGTAGATCCAGATCCCATCATGCTGAAATTTGCCTCATCGGCGGCACACGTGGCTGGTAAAAATCTGGTTTCCAGCGAGACCTTTACCTGGTTAGGAGAACACTTCAAAACCTCGTACTCCCAAATGAAGCCTGAAGTAGAGCAGGTTTTCTTATCTGGGGTAAATCATGTTTTTTACCACGGCGTTACCTACTCTCCGGCAGAAGTTGCCTGGCCGGGTTGGTTGTTTTATGCTTCCCTAAACCTGACCCCTGCCAACAGTTTATGGCCGCAGTTCAACGGCTTTAACCAATACATTACCAGAGTACAATCTGTGTTGCAGTCTGGCAAAGCCGACAATGAAATTCTGGTGTACTGGCCCATTCATGATGTCTGGAGTAATCCGAAAGGCATGGAAATGCTCATTAAAGTACATGACATTGATGAATGGCTGCATCCTACCCAGTTCTACAAGCAATCCAAACAACTGATGGATGCTGGTTATTCCCTGGATTTTGTGTCTGACAAAATGCTGCAAAAAGCGAGCGTGCAAAATGGAGATATTGTAACATCTAGTGCTGCTCCGGTACACAAGGTTTTAGTGTTGCCGCAAAGCAAGTACATGGAAGTAACCACCTTTGAAAGAGCGCTGCAACTTGCTCAGGAAGGCGCTACCGTCATTTTAGAACAATTACCTGCCGAGGTGCCTGGTTTGCATGATCTGGACAACAGAAGACAGAAACTAAAGCAGTTAACCCAAGGCATTACGTTCTCATCTGCCGGTAATGGTATCCAGCAGATGAAGATTGGTAGGGGAGAAATCCTGCTTTCAAAAGATATCGCCAAAGCCCTTGCCTATAAAAACATCCAGCGGGAATCTTTAACCGATACCGGCCTAAAATTCACCCGCCGCGACATCGGTAATGGCAAATATTATTACCTGGTCAACCATACAGCTAAGACTATTGACACGACTATTCCATTAAACCTGAAAGCGGAATCTGTAGTGATGCTGGACCCGCAAAGCGGTAGTGCCGGTTTGGCCACCTCCTCAACGGCAAACGGTACTACCAATGTGCGGGTACAGATGAAACCGGGAGAAGCGCTGATCCTGCGAGCCACTACCAGCCCAGAGTCAGGTGTACTGGCATGGGAGTACCTGGACAATGCCGGAACTCCTATGGAAGTAAAGGGCACCTGGAACCTTCGCTTCACGCAAGGAGGTCCCGAGATGCCTTCAGAGCAGAAATTGACGCAGTTGAAATCCTGGACAGAACTTTCAGACAAGAAAGCCGAAGCGTTCTCGGGCACTGGTGAGTACACCATCACCTTTGAGGTGCCCGCTAAAAAAGCATCAGAATATGTGTTGGATTTAGGGAAAGTAAATGAGAGCGCCAAAGTCTGGATCAACGGTCAGGAAGTAGGTACTTTGTTTAGTATTCCGTTTCAAGCAAGAGTTGGCCAGTACTTAAAACCCGGTAAAAATACTTTGAAGATAGAGGTTGCCAATCTCATGGCTAACCGCATCCGGAACATGGACCAGAAGAAGATTGAATGGCGCAATTACCACGAAATCAACTTCGTGAACATTGACTACAAACCGTTTGATGCCTCTGTGTGGAAACCAATGCCGTCTGGTTTACTAGGCCCGGTCACTATTACTCCTTACAGCACCTCGGCAGAGAAGGTCTCTGGTTCAATGGGGAAAGCTGGTAGATAGTTTTACTTTTCCCTTGTCCCAATCTCCCTGATAAAGGACCTAAGAAATTGTTTGAGGATGGAGCTAAGACCAACTCCATCCCCAAACAATTTCCTGCTAAAGTTAAACTGAATGACCTGACAAGTGCTGAGGTCAAATTTGTTTTGATTCTATTTCTCTTTCAAAGCTCTTCCAAAGTTACATACCTATATCCCCTCTAGTATTTACATTCTTCCAAAAGCATTCTGGCGCAAGCGTCCGCTTGTGTCCACACGCATAGCTGTTCTGCCAAACGGCGACACAAACGGACGCTTGCGCCAGAATCTGCCTAGTTTAAGATGGAAGTCCTTAGGCGATTTGGTATAAATTAGTTTCTCGTGATTTCTTCTCAATTAGTTTTAATTATCCTTTCTAATCCTTTCTGAGCCTTTGGTTGAATTATTAGGAAATAAACTGTCGGAAGATTGTTATTTTGATTGTAAACTATTCATAGAAAGGCTATAAATAGTAAATATATCAACTTTAGGCAGGACAGTGCAGGATGGTAGTTCTAAGCTCAAGACTTAGCTTTATCACATATTTATATTACCTAAGTCACATTGGTTTATAATGGTATGAAGAAGAGACTTTATTATGCTTGCTACCTTTGTTTTGCTTTGCCGTTTCTTGGTATTGGGGTGAATCCAGTTCATGCTGAGAGCAAAGTAAGCTACAGGAGAATTGACAATAGTGGAGCAAGTGCTATAATCACATCTGCTGCTCATTTTTACAGCAGTGCAGAAAATAGTACTAGCAGAACGGCAGGTTATGCCGATTTGGCCATTAGTGGCAGAGTGATAGGAAGTGACGGAGAGGGAATGCCGGGCGTGACGGTAATGGTAAAAGGCACCACTATTGCTACGGCTACAGATGTACAAGGAAACTATACATTGAACGTTCCAGATGGCAACGTTACTCTATTGGTCTCCTTTATAGGATATGTCACGCAAGAGGTTGCCGTTAATGGCCGCACTACCGTAAATGTCACTCTTAAAACAGATACTCAGGCATTAGATGAAGTAGTGGTCATTGGGTATGGTACTGCTCAGAAAAGTGACGTAACGGGTGCTTTGTCTTCTGTCTCAGCGGAGCAAATTGCGCAGGTGCCAGTGCAAAACTTGACGCAGGCTTTGCAGGGTAGAGCAGCCGGGGTAGACATTGCCACCAGTAGTTTCCGCCCGGGCGCAGTACCTTCCATTAGAATAAGAGGGAACCGTTCTGTTCAGGCATCTAATGAGCCTTTGTATGTGGTAGATGGTATTCCGTTGGCAGAAGGTACAGGTATCAATGATTTCAACCCTTTGGATATTGAATCAATAGAGATCCTGAAAGATGCTTCTTCTACCGCTATTTACGGGTCACGGGGAGCAAATGGAGTGGTATTGGTGACAACCAAAAGAGGGAAAGAAGGGACCATTAGTGTGAACTATGATGGCTACATGAGTTTTGATAGTCCTTTGGTTACGCTTGACCTAATGAACGGCCCAGAGTTTGCCGAATTGAGACGTCAGGCGTACCGGAACACCAATGCGTATGCCAGTCCTTATCCAGATCCAACTTTAGATTACAACTTGTTCCGTCAAGATCCCTATATGTGGGAATCAGTGGCCATGGGATATGAGTGGATTGACCTGGAAAACCGGATTCCCAGGTTGCGCCCTGCAACTGCTGAGGAGCAGGCCTTGTATGGAGTTACTGAATTGCCTATTTACAACCCAGCCAATGTGAGATCAACAGACTGGCAGGACATGGCTTTGCGTGATGCTGTTACCCAAAGCCACCAGATTCTATTGAGAGGCGGTACAGATAAAATCAGAGCAGCCTTTTCAGCAAGTTATTTAAACCAAGAGGGGCTCCAGTTAGGTCAGGATTTTACAAGGTACAATACGCGCCTAAACCTGGACTATACCGTAGCTAAGTTCTTAACGGTGGGCGGTACCATCAACGCCAACGTGAACGTTCAGAACAACGGAGCCAACATTTACGGTAGATACACCAGTCAATTGCCTCTAGCTATCCCTTATGACAATGAAGGAAATGTAATACAGCTACCAGGCGGCGATATCAACATCTATAACCCCATACGTGATGCAGATTTAATTATCAACGAAAACCGCAGTACCCGCATTTTCGGGAGTTTCTATGCCGAGGCCAAATTGCTGGAAGGTTTACGGTACCGGGTCAACGTAGGGCCAGACTTCAGGCATTCCAGAAACGGTACGTTTGAAGGTTCTTTGTCTTCCGTGAGACAAGGTGGTAGTGCCCGTGCGGTTTACGGCCAAAGCCAGAACTTTACCTATGTGGTTGAAAACTTGTTGTTTTATGACAAGACAATAGCCACAGACCATACCCTTGGGGTAACGTTGCTCCAGAGTATTCAGAAAGATAGAAACGAAGGCAGCAGTATTACCGCCGCTGATTTTCCTTATGAAAGTCAGTTGTGGTATAACATAGGCTCTACAAACCAGAGTACACCAACGGCTTTTTCAAGTGGTTACTCCTTGAGAACTTTACAGTCTTGGATGGGGCGGGTGAACTACAGCTTCAAAGACAAATACCTGTTTACCGCTTCTGGCCGTTATGATGGTTCCTCGGTATTGGCGCCGGGTAACAAATGGGATTTCTTCCCCTCCTTCGCCTTGGCCTGGAAAGCGCAGGAAGAGAATTTCCTGAAAGGGGTTGATTTTATCAATGAACTGAAATTCAGAATAGGTTACGGTGCTGTGGGGCAATCCTCTATTGGGCCATACCAAACAGGTGGTGTACTGGGTCGTACTTCCTACGTATGGGATGAAGCCGCCGCCTATGGTTATGCCGTAACCGGTCAACGTCTTCCAAATCTATCCTGGGAAAAAACCAGCACAGTAAACCTCGGCCTTGATTTTGGCTTCTTTCAAAGAAGAATCACCGGTACGGTAGAAGTGTACGATGCCAAAACCACGGACCTGATCTTACCAAGAGCCTTGCCTACCGCCTCAGGCTATGCCAGCGTACTGGAGAACATTGGCGCTACCCGTAACAGAGGGGTAGAGGTCTCTCTAACTACAGACAACATCCGTAATGAGAGCGGTCTGAACTGGACCTCAACCTTCATCTTCACTAAAAACAAAGAAGAATTTGTGGAGCTGTACAACGGGGCTAATGATGACATAGGAAACCGCTGGTTCATTGGTCAGCCTTTAGGTGTGTATTATGACTACAAGTTTGAGGGCATCTGGCAGGAAAGCGAACGAGATCAGGCATCGGTGTATAAACAAGTGCCAGGAGATATCAAAGTAGCCGACTTGAACAATGACAAAGTGATCAATGGACAGGATTTGACCATTGTAGGAACCAACAGACCTAAGTGGTCGGGCAGTATTCAGAATACCTTCGCGTACAAAGGCTTTGACCTCTCTTTCCTGGTGTTTGCCAGGGTTGGCCAGAAAATCAACAGCATCGCGTACCGGCCAGGGCTTGGCGGCCGTTACCAGAACATTGATTTTGATTACTATACCCCTGCCAACCCAAGTAATGAATTCCCAAGACCAATCAGAAACACTGATATTCAGCAGTACGGTACTTCTTTACAGTACAGAAATGGAGACTTTGTACGGGTTAGAAACATCTCCTTGAGTTATACCTTCCCGCAAGCCTTTGTCTCTAAATTCAGAGGCAAGAGCCTTAGTGTTTACGTGAATGCAGTGAACCCATTCTTGTTCACAAGTTTTGAAGCACTAGATCCAGAAGTTACAGACCCGGGTACAGGTTCTGCTGAGGCAGAACGTCAGTTGGGTTTGAGCAACAGAAGTCTAGTGTTTGGGTTAAGAGTAGGTTTTTAAAGATTAACAGTTGAACAAATGAAAAAGAAGAATATAATCATAGCGGCTATATTTCCTCTGTTTTTTCTGGGCGCCACTTCTTGTAATGATTATTTGGAAGAGGAATTAGTAGCCACATTAACAGAGGATTACTACAAGACAGAGCAAGGAGTGGAGGATTTAGTAGAGGCTGCCTATGAGCCGGTAAGGCATAAGTTCACCTATGAGTGGGCTTATACCCTATGGAACTTCGGGACTGATGAGTTTACCCATGCAGATCAGGTAAACCATAACTACTACAATACTTATGACAACCGGTTAAACTCCAACCCACCGGCCCCAGATGTGTTCCTGCATGAGACCTGGTCTACGCTCTACTTTGGGATTAACCAGGCCAATACCGGCATTGAATATATTCCGCAGGTAGTTGGCGTGCAGACCTTGGTGACCCCTGAGGCAAAAGCCAGAAGAATGGGTGAACTTCGGTTTTTGAGAGCCCTGTATTATTTCCAATTGGTGCAGCAGTTTGGGGCCATTCCTATGCCGTTGGAATCTACTAAAGGGGTACAAACCGAATTTCCTAGAACACCGGTGCCCCAAGTGTACCAGACCATTATCTCTGACTTTAAATTTGCAGTAGATAATCTCCCTGCCACTCAAACCCAGTTTGGGAGGGTAACCAAAGGCGCGGCCCAGCATTTTCTGGCCAAAGCCTATCTAACTAGAGGCAGTGCCATCACAGACCAGAGAGGACAGAAACCTACTGACATAGACAGCGCCGCTTTCTACGCAGACCAGGTAATCAATTCTGGTACGTATGCATTGGAGTCAAACTACGGCAGACTGTGGGATATCTCCAGCTACGCCAACAGTACCGCTGCCCAGAAGAGCAAAGAAATCATCTTCTCAGCGCAATGGAACAACAATACCTTGCTTTCTGGCCGCTATGGGAACCAGACCCACATGTATTTCATCATGGCCTATGACCAGCAACCAGGTATGGTGCGGGATCTTGCCAACGGCAGACCTTTCCGTAGAGCCATGCCCACCAATTACGCTATGGACATTTACGACCGCAAGAACGACTCTCGTTTCCACAAGAGTTTTCAACTGGCTTACATCAGTAATAATGCAGCCAGCATACCAAAATGGACTGCCGCCAATGCACCTAGCGCTAACTTGGTAGGGCAACCGAGGTGGGCTGTTGGAGATACTGCCTTCTATGTGATGGTGAATTCGGCAAACAAACCAGTAACACAGGACCAGATAAATAAAACGAGGTATAATCTGTATCCAAGATACTACACCACCAGCGCAGGGGCACTGGCATCAGCTTTCTCAACAAGAGCAATCTTTCCAACTTTGATTAAGTATATAGATCCATTCCGCCAGAACGTAGCGGCCCAACAAGGTGTAAAAGACGGTATTCTTGCCCGCCTTGGCGAAACCTACCTGATTGCAGCCGAGGCTTACGGACGTAAAGGAAACTATGCCAAAGCGTTGGAGTACATCAATGTAATTAGACAACGTGCTGCTTACAAAGCGGGTGAGGTGAAAAGACCTGAGTACTGGAAAGTAGAAGGTGGTGACAGAAACAACACCAGCAGCACTTATCCAGAAATCACCGCCACTACTGAACTCTTCACCACCAATGCGGCTAGTGAAATGTATCCCGCCTCCGTTACATCTGTACAAGACCGGTTCATCCACTTTATCCTGAACGAGAGAAGCCGTGAGTTGCTGGGCGAGTTACACCGCTGGGAAGATCTGGTTCGCACCGAAACCTTGCTGGTACGCGCCAAAGCCTTCAACCCAGATGCGGTGAATGTACAGCCGTTCCACAAATTACGGCCCATTCCAATCCAACACTTGGAGCGGGTAACCAGAAACGGGCAGCCCCTCAATTCTGAGGAACGGCAAGCCGAACAAAATCCGGGCTATTAATTAACTCAGTCTGCGTTTCTAGCGCGTTTTACCAAAAGGACACCTAAAAGAAAAGGGAAACAGGAGGTTTACTTCCTGTTTCCCTTTTCTTTTAGGTATTTCCCTTTTCTTTTAGGTGTTTATCTTTTTCAGGGTGTTTTGCTAAAATCAGGCAGAAAGCAGCAGAGAATAAAGTGGAGAACTTCTTCTATTGACTGATTATGTAGTGCATGGCAAGAGTTTCTTCAAAGAAGCCGAAGGCACAACGGGACAGAACAGGATACTTCTGCCAAACCACTTCCTTATTTTTAAAGCAGTTGAAGAGAAGAAGACATTGGAGCAGAGAACTTAGGTAGCTTGTTTATAGGCTAATTTGCCTAAAACAGCCAATAATCTGGCTTGTAAAGAACAGAGAGAAGCAATAGAGGAAGGCACGGTAATCTGTTTCAAAATACTTTTTACTCAAGAACTCAACGTTGAATAGTCATTTTCTATAGTACCACAATCACTAGCTCATGTTCATCAAAAAGCTTGCATCTATTTGTTTACTTCTGCTGGTCTCGGCGGGAGCCTTTTCCAAAACACCCGAAACCAAACAGATAAAGTATCTCTCCGGGACCGATAACAAGAACACGGTTGCCTGGGATTTTATGGTTACTGGCGGGCGGCAAAGCGGTAAATGGACTACTATTCAGGTGCCCTCGCATTGGGAGCAACAGGGTTTTGGGTCGTACAATTATGGCCGTGACTACGTGACCTACGGCAAGAACTTCCGCTTCGCGGATGAGAAAGGCATGTACAAGCACATGTTCCAGGTTCCCAAAAACTGGAAAGGCAAGGACGTGTACATCGTCTTCCAGGGCTCCATGACAGATACGGAGGTAAAGATCAACGGCAAGTCAGCGGGGCCAGTCCATCAGGGAGCGTTTTACGAGTTCAAGTACAATATTAAGGACAAGCTGGAGTACGGCAAAGACAACCTGCTGGAAGTGACGGTAAGCAAAATGTCAGCCGATCCATCGGTGAACAACGCAGAGCGACTGGCAGATTACTGGATCTTCGGAGGTATTTTCCGCCCGGTTTACCTGGAGGCTCTGCCAACTGAGCATGTGGCCTACACCGCTGTTGATGCCAAGGCTGACGGTGCTTTCTCCATGAACGTGCATTTAGTGAATCCACAGCCCGGCCGGGAAGTAGTGGCTGAGATAGTAGATGCGGCTGGAAAAGTAGTGGGCACCGGCCGCGCTACCGTTTCGAAAGACACGCTGGTGAACATCAAAACTCAAGTGAACAGCCCGCTGCAATGGACCGCTGAAACGCCTAATCTCTATATTGTCAGGACCTCTATCAAAAATGGAAGAAAGAACTTGTACCAAACCTCGGAGAAGTTCGGGTTCCGGACCATTGAGATTCGTAAGGGCGACGGCATCTATTTGAACGGCACCAAGATCAAGATGAAAGGAGTGAACCGCCACGTGTGGTGGCCAGAGACGGGCCGTTCGGTGAACCGCGATATTGACCTGATGGACGTGAAGCTGATGAAGGAAATGAACATGAACGCCGTGCGGTGCTCGCATTACCCGCCAGACAAAAGCTTCCTGCAAATCTGCGACTCACTGGGTCTTTACGTGTTGGATGAACTGGCTGGCTGGCAGAAAGCCTACAGCACCAAAGCCGGTGCCCCGCTAGTGAAAGAGATGGTAATCAGAGATGCCAACCACCCCTCCATCATCTTCTGGAGCAACGGGAATGAAGGCGGACACAACAAAGAACTGGTAGACGATTATGCCAAATTCGACTTGTCTAACCGCCCGGTGATTCATGCGCACCACCGCCCCGGCAACGCGTTCAACGGCATTGACTGTAACCATTACGAAGATTATTACAGCACCAAGAACCTGCTGGAAGGACCGAATATCTACATGCCTACCGAGTTCCTGCACTCTCAGGACGATGGCGGCGGCGGAACCTCGCTGGCCGATTTCTGGGAACTTCACTGGAACAACAAACTGGGTGCCGGTGGCTTTCTGTGGGACCTGGCCGACGAAGGAATTGTGCGTACCGATCTGAACAACATCATTGATGTGAACAAGGTAAACGCGCCGGATGGTTTGGTAGGTCCGCACCGCGAGAAAGAAGGCAGCTTCTTCGCCATCAAGGAAATCTACTCGCCGGTGCATATCAAGATGGAGAAACTGCCTGCCGCTTTTGAAGGCACTATTCCGGTGGAGAACCGCTACCATTTCACAAACCTAAATCAGTGCACGTTCCAGTGGGAGCTAGCCGATTACCGCAAGCCCGGCGATACCTTCACCGGCACAGTTACGCGCAAAAAAGGTACTGGCGCTGGCCCGTCTATTGCGCCAACCGCCAAAGGAAACCTGAAACTGAACCTTCCCGCCGACTGGAAAGACTATGACGTGTTGATGCTCTCGGCCTATGATCCGCACAAAGAACTGCTCTACACCTGGACCTGGAACGTGAAGACCAATGAAAAGCTGCTGGACGGTATTGTGCTCCTTTCCAAAGAACAAGCGAAAAACGCCAACAAACCTGCTACCGGTAACCAAAGCAAGACTGCTGAGCCAGAGTGGAAGGTAGAAGTAACCGAAACTGATTCCACCATCCAGTTGAAAGGCGGGGAGATTGCGATCAAGTTGGACAAGAAGAAAGGCACCCTGACCGAGGTGCTCAACACCACCGCCAAAAACCTGAACTTCGGGGACGGACCAGTAATGGTTTCTGGTACTGCCAAAGTGGCCAACGTGAAGCACTACAAAGACGGCGACGGGCACGTGGTGGAAGTGAACTACACCGGAGACCTGAAGTACGCAAAATGGAAAATGCATGGCAGCGGCTGGGTAAGCCTGGATTATGAGTACAACCTGAACGGAAACTATCCTTTCACGGGTATCAGCTTCACGTACCCTGAGAACTTTATCATTGGCGCCAAGTGGTTGGGCAAAGGTCCGTACCGTGTTTGGAAAAACCGTCCGCAGGGTATGGAGCATGGGGTTTATGAAAACTACTACAACGATGTGCAGACCGGTAGCGCCCCTTGGCAGTACCCAGAATTCAAAGGCTATTTCTCAGACATCGCCTGGATGGAGTTCAACACCGTGGAGGGCAAGTTCATTGTGGCCTCGCCGCAGGAAGGCCTGTTCGTGCGCCGCTTTGATTTCTACGGCCTATCTGGTATTAAGCCGCACCCAGAATTGCCAATAGGGAACGTGTCCTTCCTGGATAACATTCCGCCACTGGGCACCAAACTGGCCCTGAACATCAGTGCCAACACCAGAAACCTGGGACCTGCGGGCGAGATGAACAAGGTGTCTGGACCAATCAAACGGACCTTGTACTTCTACTTCGGCCTGCCTAAAACAGACGGCAACTCCCAACAGTTTGACCGACCTGTGGTAAACGAGTTGTTCTAACCCCTCAAGCCCTGGCGAGTGCATTACTTGCCAGGGCTTTTTCTTTGCATAGCACACCCTTGCGTAGATCTCTGGCAATGTGTATGCCTTGGTTTAGAAGAAAGCTATTCCTGTTTTAAGGGCGTTTTCGGTAAAACGGCTCTAAAACTGATGCATCCAAATGTTCTACGCTTAAGATTCTCCAATCCTATTTTAACGCTTCTCACGCATGAACCTAAACCGGCAAGAACTACAGGAACACCAACTCTCCGCAAAAGGGGAAAGGACTGGTGCGTTGATGCTTACCAATTTTAAGATTTGCCCCAGGTTGGTGCGCAGGAGCTTGAACTTGCTGTTTCTGTTGCTTTCTCTAGGCACGGTTGGGTTTGCCCAGCGCCAAGTGGAGAATTTGGGGCGAGGGATAGTGGCGGTAAGAACCAATAGCGCGGAAGTATTTGTGAGTTGGCGCCTCCTTGGCACCGATCCCAAGGAGATTGCCTTCAACCTGTACCGGGGAAAAACAAAAGTAAATGCATCTCCCATTACTGGAGCTACTAATTTTATCGATAAAACAAGCTCGAATGAACCGTACACCGTACGTCCCATCACAGGTAAGCAGGAGCAAGCAGCATCTGCGCCGGCTACAGTTTGGACGGAGCCGTTTAAACGCCTGCCCTTGCAGCGCCCCGCCGGTGGCACCACTCCAGACAACATAAATTATACCTATAGCCCAGGTGACTGCAGTGTAGGAGATTTAGATGGAGATGGCGAATATGAAATTGTGGTCAAGTGGGACCCTTCCAATGCCAAAGACAATTCGCACAGAGGTTATACCGGCAAGGTTTTGTTGGATGCTTATAAAATGAACGGCACCAGACTGTGGCGCATAGACTTGGGAAGGAACATCCGGGCGGGGGCGCATTACACCCAGTTTATTGTCTATGACTTAGACAGTGACGGCAAAGCCGAAGTGGCCTGCAAGACCGCTGATGGAACAGTAGACGGTGCGGGCAAGGTCATTGGCGATGCCGCTGCTGACCACCGCAACCAAACCGGATACATTCTCAGCGGGCCAGAGTACCTGACCGTTTTCAACGGCCAGACCGGGGCCAACATGGCAACCGTTGACTATTTGCCCGCCCGTGGAAATGTGGCCAGCTGGGGTGATCCGTACGGCAACCGCGTAGACCGTTTTCTGGCCGGAGTAGGTTACTTTGATGGGCAGCGTCCCAGCTTGCTTATGACCCGAGGCTACTATACCCGTGCTGTGTTGGCAGCCTGGGATTGGCGGAACGGTAAATTAACCCAACGCTGGCTTTTTGACACCAAAACCGAAGGCAACCGTCCTTATGCTGGCATGGGTAACCATAATCTAACGATTAGTGATGTAGACAGAGATGGCAAAGACGAAGTGGTTTTCGGTTCCATGACCGTCAATGACGATGGCAAGGGGCTTTATAGCACGGGTCTGGGCCACGGCGATGCCCTGCACGTGGGCGACCTGGATCCTGACCGTCCGGGTCTGGAGTCCTGGACTGCGCATGAATCTCAGCGCCAATACCAAGGCAATGGTCTTTGGATGCGCGATGCCGCCACTGGCGAAAAACTATGGGGAATACCTGCTACGGGTGACATCGGCCGGGCTATGACCGCTGATATTGACCCCAGGTACAAAGGGTATGAGGCGTGGGGAGCCGCAGGAGGCTTGCACAACGCAAAAGGAGAGGAAATCTCTACCGCGAAGCCCCGAAGCATGAATTTTGGCAGCTGGTGGGACGGCGATCTGCAGCGGGAACTCCTGGACGGGCCCACCATCTACAAATGGAATTACAACACCAGTGAACTGGACAGAATCTTCAATGCCCGGGAGTACGGCGCAGCCAGCAACAACGGCACCAAAGCCAATCCGGCACTAAGTGCGGATATCCTGGGCGACTGGCGAGAGGAAGCCATTTACCGGAGCAGCAACAACGACGAGCTTCTGATTTTCACTACCACCATCCCCACTACGCACCGGTTCTACACCTTCATGCACGATACTCAATACCGGACCGCCATTGCCTGGCAGAACGTAGGGTACAACCAGCCGCCACATACTAGTTTTTACGTGGGCGAAGGCATGGCAGCGCCTCCAACTCCATCTATTGCGTTGGTGCCAACTACTTTAACCTCTACATCTGCTAAACCTGCACCAGTGAAACCTGCTTCTGCTAAAGTGAAGCGCTCACGTAAAGATTAGGCACCTCAAAAGAACAGGTTTAGTTTTGCCCTAATTTGAGAAAAGGAGGTAATAAACGAATAAAGCCAAAAGCCTTTGGAAGAAACAACATTGTTTTCTCCAAAGGCTTTTGGCTTTGTAACATGATGTGAAATAGGAAATCATCCCTCACGGGGTTAAAACATCCCCAGAAACACCAAAGCACCTCTTCAAGGCAAATTCTCCCCTTGAGGGGAGCGTAGAGGGGTGTTTACACCTGCTGGTCAACGCATTTCTGGTCATACAATTCCTAGCAACTACAAATTATCTTTACCCCCTATAATAAGTCAATAATGTGCTCGCTCTCCTGTGTAAACACCCCTCTTTATCTCCCCTCAAGGGGAGAATCTGTGTTCCGGGACGGTATTGCTTGAGTCCTAACCTATAATGCTTGATTGCCGACCTTCAATAGTAAAAGCCAATGGTCTGCGGTGGGTTTCTGTAGGGCGGTGCCTTTCTTGAGTTTACCTGGAAGAACAGCGGCTTGGGTTTTACCGGTTTGTGGATCAAACCACAAGCCTGTGTAGGCCTTTTTAGGCAATTTCTGCAATAAGGTGATTTCTTGCCCCGAGAGGGAAGAGAAGAGCAGCGTGTTCTGGTTGGCAGCGGTGAGGGCCCAGTTCTGCGTGCTTTGGGCAAGGAGTCCGTCCTGCGGCTGCATCTGCATGAGGTTTTCGGCCAGGTTTTGTTGGACAAAAGTATCCAGCGGATGATTGTCCAGGCTCCTACCTTGTCCGTGCCCCGCGGTTGGGTTGCGCATAATGACCTGCGCTCCGCCCGCCATCAAAGCTGGTACCGGACCTGCGCCGCTGTGCCAGGCAACAATGGCTTTTTCTGGGTACTGGGCATGGTATTCCCGTACCTGACGGTACACCTGCTCGGGGGTGGTATTGTCGCCAAACTCTTTGGGGTGAATTTCTCTAAAAGCCAAGTTCTTGCCGCCTTGCGGAGCCCATAAAGTGCCATCAGGCAGATAATGCCAATACCGCATGTCTACCACCGCTACTTGTTTGGCAAGTTCCGGATCTGCGAGTACGGCGTCGGTCACGTTCTTGCTGGTGTCCAGTACCAGACGCACTTTGCGGTTGTTTTTCTGCTCCCATTCTGCCACGGTTTGTTGGAAGAATTTCTGGAACTCAAACGGTCCGGAATACTGGAAACTCAACCCAAAGATGATGTTGTCAAATGCTCCTAGTTGATCCAGCACATGAAAAATGTACGCCCGGTGCAGTTCTCTCAGTTTTGGGTTGGTGGCGTCATAAAACTGATTGGCCACGTGCACCCTGGCTTTGGGTTCCAGCGGATCTGGCAAGCCTGTCTCATTGATGTTGTTGGCAGGTCGCCAGGGGAAGTCAATCCAGTGGGAGGCAGTTTCCAGCAAGTTATGGTTGTTATACAAGTGGTGGTACAGCACAATTCCTTCCTGGTCACAAAGCTTGGCGAACTCGCGGGTACGCTCAAAATACCAGGGGTTGTACGTGCTTACATCGTACTGACTTAAGCCGTCCCAGGCTTTACCCTTGCCGCTTCGGGCCCAGGGAAGCTCATAGAAAGCAGCCCATACGTTGCTGGTGGGACGTTCTATGATGGTATGATCGTCTCTACGGCGGTCATACCAGATGGCAGGACCGCTTTGGTAAAAAGGCGTTCCCTGCGCTGCTACTTTTGCGGCCAGAGCGGGTAATTCTTCCGTTAGCCCCGGACCAACCCGGCCCGGTACGTAGCGGGTAATGCTAATTCCTGCATCCAACGCATTGGCGGGAGAGGTTTGCCCCAGCCACCAGGCATCGTTTACCATTCCGCCCCAAAGGGTTTTGTTGCCCAGCACAAACCGGCCGTTTACAAGTTGTAAGACAGAATGCGTTTTAGTATTCTCAGGAGCGGCAGGAGGAAGGTTATTGCTGGTGAATTCTTTGAGAGAAGCCGCGCTTGCTGGCGTACCTGTAGCAACCCGTTTGTTGATTGCTGCCAAGGCTGGTTTGCCCATCCGTAGGGCAAGCTGGTTAGAATAAACTGGCACTGGAGAAGTGATAGCAACTACAGGCGCGGCAGCAAAACCTTTGGCGACAATCTCTTTGGCGGTACAATTCCAGACAACAGAATTGGCGGCAGTCCAGCCGCCGGCTTGGGCTCGTTCTAAGTCGTAAGTGAGTCGTAAGCCTGCTCCGTTTACCTGCACATTTTCATAAAGTACGCCTGAAGCCCAGCTTTCATAAGATCCGCTGGCGCCCAAAGCATTAGTGGCGGTACAGTTGAGGAACACATTGGGACCTGCGGCCACAAACCCGATGGCAAAGTCATTGATACCTGCCTCTGCCGTACAGTGCTGCACCAGAACCTGCTGGCCTTCCACCAAGAAACTATGCCGGCGGTAGCCACCAATCTCAGAGATGGGTTGTTCGCTCCGGCTGTTTTCTATCGTGATTCTTCGTCCGCGAGGGCCCACCCGCACCGCCGAAGAAACAAAATGACGAGCCGTTATTCCCCGCACCCAGGCATCCTGCACGTGGTCCAGGCTTATGGCGTACCAGGCATGTTCTTCGTCTTTGGGGTTGATTTTCGCAAAATCGCTCTCCAAAACAAGATTTTCAATGCCGAGGTGCTGAAGAGGTTCTTCTGCTGTTACTTTGGCCAAGGTGCCACCTCCGTATGTTTGTTCCAGAGCAGTGGTGATGGGTGCATCTACCGTAATTTGTTTTTTTGCGGGATCAAGGGCGATGATGGTACGGTCCCACGCCAAGTTTCGGGAGCCGGGCGGCCAATGGAACCTGAGATCTGGAAACACTCCCTTCAGGGTATCCATGCCCAGGGCGGTAATCCATTCTTTGGTGCTGGGCCGGGTAATGACCACGCGGTTTCCGGCTTGTAGGCCTTCCAGATTTTTAAGGGTAAAGGTGCGGCTTCCTACCGGAACAACCGTGTCTGTTATTTTAACCGGCGAACCCGTTTGAGGTGATTTCTTTTTACCTGCAACAAACAAGCTGCGTCGGTTTTTACCCGTAGCAACAAGGGTGGTCTGTTGGTTACCGCTTCCGCGCAGCACCACACCATCTGCGTGCAAGATAAGCTGACCAGAAACCAAAAACTTGCCTGCTGCCAGCTGAAGCGCGCCTCTAAACCCATTTGCTTGCAACGGTAATTTAGCCACCTCGTCTAAAGCCGCTTGTAGTAACCGGGTATCATCTTGGCCAGTAGGGCGCACCGTTAATACTGCCGGAACTACTGGCAGTACAACGCCACCACCGTGATAACCCGCGTGTGAAAAGTCAATGGCAGGTAGTTTAGTTACCGGCGTGGTTTGTGCTTGGGCAGAGAAAGATAATCCAACAAGCAGCAGTTTCGCCAAGACAAAAAAACTTTTTAAAGATAATAGCCGCTTGGGTTGCAAGGGGATGGTGAAAAGTAAATTCATGCCAAGGGTAGAGGAGTTACAATGATGTTTTGCTGCAAACTGCGTTTCCGGTTTCTGGCCTGTTTGGTGAAAACGAGCCTGAAACCGGAAACGCAGTCCAGGATTGTTCTTCTAAGGATTGACGTTGGTACTGTTTTGTATTTTTAGTTTGCTGTTGTCTTTTGTCTGCAGGCTCATGTCTTCAAATGTCCAGTCTTTGGCGTAGTTGATTTCCCCGGCAGTGGCAGCCTGAATGTTGATATTATTCAGCTTAAATGCCTGAACAAAGGATTTTTCAATACCGGCTGCAGAAAGAGCTTTTCGGGCATTGTTGGCGGTGATGTTGGAGATGGTCACATTCCGGAACGTAGGGATGCCGCGCTCTTCTGGTTCCACTTTCCGGAGCATGGTTTTCCAGTGCTCCGGGATGGACTCAGGGGCATAGCCCTCCGGTAGGGTAGAGTAGCTGTAGCTGGGGTTCCAGTTCATGGAAACTTCAATGGCAGTGCCCACGCCGTCCATCTGAATGTTCTGCAAATAAATATCTTCAACGGTGCCGCCCCTGGTAGTGGCAGATTTAAACCGAAGGCCCACACCCGTTCCCTTTGCTTTTAAGTCATGCGCCAGTACATGCCTGATGCCGCCCGAGGTTTCGCTGCCAAAGGTAATCAGGCCGCCGCCGGCCCGCGAGATGCAGTTTCTGATCACAACATACTCCGTAGGGCGGTTCACGCGTAGTCCATCCCAATCCCGACCAGATTTAAGGCAGAAATTATCATCGTTGCAGTCAATGTCACTGTTCTGCACCAGCACGTACGAGGAAGAATCAATGTCAATGCCGTCGGTGCTAGGGCCGTGTCCGTCAATGTTGTTCTGAATGACCACGCCGTCTACGGTTACATGATCAGAATAGAGGATGTGAATGGTCCAGAATCCCGCTTGTTTCAGCGTAATGCCTTCAATGGTGACATCAGAAGACTTGGAAACCAGAAGCGTACGGGGCCGTTTGGCATCATAATCTACAATCCAGCGCAGCTTTTTGGGCTCGTACTCCTTGCGCATGTTCCAGTACAGGTCCCAAAAAGGTTTGCCTTGCGCATGCACCACTCCGCCGCCGGAAATGGCTACTTCTTCCTGGTCCAGGACATTGATCAGTGCGGCGGGCCATTTCATTTCAATGCCTGCTACCCGGGTATCCATCTCGGGGTAATCTGCCAGGTTTTGGCTTCCTAATAGCTGCACGCCTTTGTCAATGCGCAGATGGACGCCTTTCTTCAGAAAGATAGATCCGGTGAGGTAATTGCCCGGGTTAAATGTGACAATCCCCCCGCCGTTGGCAGCGCAGGCATCAATGGCAGCCTGAATGGCTTTTGTGTTGAGTGTCTGGCCATCGTTTTTTGCTCCGTAGTTAGTTACGTTGTATTCTTTTTTCTTCCGGGGCAGTTTTTTAGCACCCACTTCCTGCACCCAGGCAAGACCAGAGGTACGGGATACGGGTGTCTCTACCTTACAACTTACAAGAGAGAAGATAAAGGCACTCAAGGCAAAAAAGAAAAGGAAGAATTGGTTCTTCATAAGGCAGAATAAGGTTCTGTTGAGTTTGTGGCTATTTGCCAGGCTTCAGGTTGATGTAAGTAGGTTTGTCTCGGTCACAGGTGAGTTTTCCCTCTGCATACTCCAGTTCCACCAATTGAATGACGCTTCGTTTTGCGGCAACAGAATTGCCAGGAGCCGGATTGGCTTTTGCTCTACCTGGGTGCGTAAAGTAAAAAAGGTACGCTCTGTCGCCGTTCACTACCACATCTGGGTGTCCGCCAATGGCTTGGTCATCGGTTCCTTTGCCGGGTTCTTCCAGCAAACGTTCTGGTTGCGCTTGCCAGGTGAGCAAGTCATCAGATTTAAAAACCTGAAGGCCTTTCCAGGCATCAATGATCATCCAGTACTGGTCTTTCCACCTGAACACTTTAGGGCCTTCGCCTCTGGCTTGTATGGCTTTGCCTTTGTCTTGCCAATGGTAAAGGTCTTTGCTGTCTGCGTAGTAAATAGATTTACCGTCTCTTTCATTGTTGTACCACAAGCGCCAGGTACCATCGGGTAACCGGTACACGTTGGCATCAATTACTTTGTCGGTCACCAAAGGCAGGGTAGATTGGTAGTCCCAGTTAAACAAGTCTTTGCTGGTGAGGTGAATGATGGTGCGCGGGTGGTTCCAATCTGTAAAGATGCCAGGCACATAGGTAAGATACATATGGTAAACGCCATCATGCTCTACCACATCGGGAGCCCAATGCGTATAGGCCGCAACCGGACGGTAATTGATATTAGCGGTGTCGCGGTACTTCCAGGTAGCGCCGCCGTCCGTCGATTCGGCTATCCCAATACGGGTACCGTGGACCCAGGTAACTCCCTCGGCTTTTTCATCCGTTGCTCTGCGGTTGGTGTAGAGCATGAACCATTTTTTCTCCTTTTTATGGTAAATCACCACCGGATCTGCGGCTCCGTCATAAACTGGATCGGCGAAAAGAGGCTTGGTAACCGGTTTAACCGTCTTGCTCTTTTGAGCAAAAGCAGGACTCATCGGCAGCAGCAAAATCAAGGGAAAGAGGAAGTGCCTGAAAAGATGGCGGAAAGTCAAACGCTGGGAAAACGCTGCTTTGGGAAGTGTGCTGTCTGTTGCCTTCAAAATAGTGTACGCTTTTGTAAGTCCATATTTATTAAAAGTAGAAGTGGGTAGGGAGTTTTCTATCCTGTGCTATCCTGTGAAAACTGGTTCATAAGAAGAGGTATAGGGGCAGCTACTTGCCAATTTCTGACAGGATAGGGCAGGATGCACCATAAATAGTAATCAAGTAAACTTACCAACCGCTTAGAATATTCTGGTTAGTGCCTGCCGTAGAGGGCGAGGTTTACTTTGTTAGATTATTCAATAGACCGGAGCACCTCGCTTGTTTAAACCTAAGGTTAGAAAGGAGAAACAGGTGCTCCTTGATGAGAGCCCAGCCTCTAGGGGTTTTTAGGCCAAGTTTCGCCCAAACGGCCTTAAAACAGCAATATGCCTTACGCTCTCCCATGTTCATGGAAGAAAACTCACAACAGAGAGATAGGCATATTTTAACCTACCTTATCTGAGAGGTGCCCTTGCCATGGGAGATGAGCCGTTTTTCAGTGATTAAAATATTTTCAAAAAACGTAGATGTTTTTCTCTTATTAATAACCCACAGCTTGGTTTATAAGCTAAAAAAGAGAAATAAGTAATAAACGACAGAGCAGGGCAGGATAGTGCAGGATACTTGTACCAAGTACACTTACTAGTTTTATAGGATAAAAGATTACTGGAATTGTATCACGTATCTTGGGTAAAACAATATGAAAGGAATATGATAAAACTCTACTAAGCTGAATGTACCTCTTCGTGGATAGAGCTCATGTCCTGTCTCAAATGCAAGCCGAACTTGCCTGAATCCTGCCCAGCGGGAAAATAACAGCAACACAACCTAGGTGACGTGTTACTGTCAGAGACAAGAGGAAGGGTAATCATGCAAGGCTTCCCCCAAAGCCAGCCCAAAGGACAAGTTCCGGAAAAACTACCCAGTTTGAAGCTTGTTTTCCCAAACCAGCGCCTAATCGCTGCCACGCAAAGAGACTTATTCAGGCCTGCTGCAACGGCAACTGCAAAGCTGGTGTGGGTTGGGTGGCAAAGCTTTCTCTATCAATTGAGGTGTGCTTGCCAGCGGTATTCTTTAGGTGCTCAACTCCAGTTGGTTTTTAAGCCCCTTTTGTAAAAATGAGCGAAAAACTCCAGAGAAGCTTCTCTTAGTACGGGTACCGCAAAACAGAAGAAGGAAGTATTCCAATTTCAGGATATAACAGAGTTCAAGTATCAAAAAATGCTGTGGTATTGAAGATAATTTCAATGGCAGAAGCCATCATACATTGTAAAAAACAACACAAGATTAAAGCCTTTACTATTAACTATTCTTATGATTAAATCTGTAAAAGTTTTATTGTACTTCCTGTCATTATTAGTTCTTCTGACTAATTGTGACGATAAGGACGAATATTACGCAAGGCCTGAAAGCCTGGAACCTGCTATTTACCAGCAATTAGAAGCCAGAGGTAATTTCAAGAATTTTTTAGCACTGGTAGATAAGGCTGAGTACAAGAGCATTCTTAGTGCTGCCGGTTACTGGACCCTTTTTGCCCCCAATGACGATGCCTTCACGAAGTATTTCACCGCCAACGGAATCTCTGGGGTAGACGCCATAAACAAAGAGACGGCCACCAAAATTGTCACCTACGCCTTGGTCTACAATGCCTTCATGACAGACCGGCTTGATGATTATCAGAGCAACACTGGGTGGATGCCAGACCAGGCTTTCAAACGCCGGACAGCTTACTATAAAGGTGTATATACAGGTCCTGTAAAAGTAGGGAATCAGATCTTACAGAATCAGAATATCATTTCCGGGAACAGAACCGGAGGCTTTGTGTTTGCTGACAATAACAACAAGTACATCCCGTACTTTATGCAGATCTTTTTCGCCAGCCAGCAGCTTTCGGGGGCAGATTATAATCTCTTTTATTCCGGGGCCAATTGGAACGGGAACTTCCAGGTGGCTAATGCCAAAGTGGTGACCGCTGATATTCTGGCGGAGAACGGGGTAATCCATGAAGTGGATAATGTCATTCTGCCTCTGGATAACATAGAAGAGTATCTGGCCCGCAAATCAGAATACAGTGTATTCAGGGAGTTGTTTGAAAAATACATGGTGTATTACCAGCAAAACCCAGAGGCAACCGAACGCAACCGAATCTTAACGGGCTCTTCCAATCCGGTATACGCCAAAATCTATGACGGGCAGCTTGAGTTTGCCTTGAATGATGAGGGGTACGAGGTGCGTGGTGCAAGCCGCCAGAATAACGAAGGCCAGACCAATACCTACACCATCTACGCTCCCAAAAATGAGGTAGTGACCAATTACATCAATACAGTTCTTCTCCAGAACTACAGATCATTGGAGGAAGCACCAATTGAGATCATCCGTGATTTCCTGAATGCGCACATGTTCCCTATGGCGGTATGGCCTACTAAATTCAACCAGGCACCCCTTAAAACAAGCGAAGCCGCCCGGTTAAACCCAGCTAACCACGTGGTAGAAGCCAAAATGCTGAGCAACGGGTTCTTTTATGGCACTAATAAAGTACAGGAAGCCAATGTTTTCCATACGGTTTACGGGAAAGCCTACCTGGACCCCAAGTACTCTATGATGATCAGAGCGTTGGCCGGCTACAAGGAAAGCCTTACCACGCCAAACGTCAGATATACGCTATTCCTGATCTCTGACGCCGCCTTGACCGCCGCCGGATTCTCTTGGGATACCAGATTCAATTACTGGGTGTACACCCCGCCTACTGGTGGAACCACTATTACAGGTGGGCAGGCACAAGTAAGACTGCAGAGAATCATTGACCAACACATTGTCACCGCGGCTGATAACAGAAACACTGTCTTCAATGACCTGAGCGGCGAAGGAATCATCCAAACCTTCAGTGAGGAATACATCAAATACAACAACAAGAAAGTGTTTGCTGCCGGTAATGTGGACAAAGGGGAGCAAGTCACTTTAACCGGTCCGGTACAGGCCAGCAATGGGGTGGTATACTATGTAGATCGCATCCTGAACTTCTCTGAACTGAAACCTGCCCAGCACATAGCGGCTAATCCTGCTTTCTCTCATTTCAATAGCTATCTCAGAAACTCCACACTCATGTTTGATGCGGCTACGCTCGATATAAAAGGTACAACCGTGGGTACCCCTTACACCTTCCTGATTCCTACCAACGCGGCCATAGAGCGGGCGGTGAAAGATGGGCTTCTGCCGGGCACAGTGGCGACAGGCGTACCTAACTTCAATCCTGGAACCCCAGAGCAGCGCGATCAGGTAGCCAGATTCCTGCAGTACCATATCATTGCAAAAGAACAGGTACCAGTCAAAAGCCAGTCAGAGGAGCCAAGAGGTTACGAAACTCTGTACAGAGATGTTGAAGGTAACCTAGGAATCCTGGGCGTTTCCTACTCCGCTGGGCAGATGGTAATCACAGATGCCAATGACAGAACAGCTAAAGTGATCAAAGCAACCAGCAATGTGCTGTCTAACAGGGCTATCATCCACCAGATAGACAATTACTTAAAGTACAAGGGAAATTAAGGGTCAACAGAATCTATAGCGTATTAATATGAAAAGATTTTTAGGAAGTTTCTCTTATCTGATCCTCACTGCGGTTTTTGTCTGCTGTAGTGTGTTAGGTTATGCCCAGGCAGGGCAGACGATTGTAAGAGGAACAGTCACAGACAAAACAACCAAAGAACCGCTCATAGGGGTATCCGTCTACGAAATAGACAATGAAAACCGTACCCTGGCTGGCGTTAGTACCGATATAAACGGAGGTTTCGCCTTGAAGATGAAGAGCCCACAAAACAGAGTGGTTGTCTCCTACATCGGCTACAAGAACTTCACCTTCACCGTGAACAACAGAGCTGTGGTGAATGTAGGGCTGGAGTCTACTTCCAATACCCTGAGGGAGGTAGAGATTGTTTCCCACCAGCAATCAAGTACGGGTATGTTAGACGTAGACAAGCGGAACCTGACCTCTGCGATCAGTACCATTGATGCTACCGCTTTGGCGGAGTTACCAGCTCCTTCCATTGATGAAGCGTTACAGGGGCGAATGGCTGGGGTAGACATTGTGGCAAGCACCGGCGACCCGGGAGCAGGGATGCAGATCCGGATCAGGGGAACTTCTTCCATCAACTCTTCCTCTGAGCCACTGATTGTGGTAGACGGAATGCCGTATGACATAGAAATTGCCTCTGACTTCAACTTTGCCACGGCAGATGAGCAAGGCTACGCGCAATTACTGAACATCGCCCCTACAGACATCAAAGAAATATCTGTCCTAAAAGACGCGGCAGCCACTGCAATATGGGGTGCCAGAGCTTCTAACGGGGTACTCGTGATTACTACTAAAAGAGGTAGAATAGGAAAACCAACCGTAAATTATTCCTACAGAGGTTCCCTCACAAGACAGCCCGAGGCGTTGCCCATGCTCAATGGTGACCAGTACTCCCAGTACATACCAGAGGCTTTCATGAACAGAACGGGAACTCCCCTGAACACCACTACGGTCAAAGAGTTTCAGTATGATCCCAAAGATCCTTATTGGTTCTACAACTACAACCACAACACAGACTGGATTGAGGAAATTACCCAGTTAGGCAGTATCAATGATCATAACATTTCCTTATCGGGTGGGGGGGACAAAGCCAGATACTACACTTCCCTGGGCTACTTCGGACAGAAGGGTACTACCATTGGTACAGACCTTTCCCGTATCTCGGCCCGTATCAACCTGGATTTTACTGTATCAGACCGCATCAGATTCAGAACAGATTTATCTTATACGCACCTTGATAATAACCAGAACTACACCAATGCCATCAGAACGGTAGCTTACAACAAGATGCCGAACATGAGTGTGTACGAGTACAATGAATTTGGAGAGCGAACCCCCAACTACTTTTCACCGGCAAACAATGTACAGGGAGGCTACCCGGGTACCTTCAACCCGGTAGCCATGGCACTGGAGGGCATCAACAGACAGATAGGCGAGCGCATCATCCCTAAATTCAATATCCAATATGATGTGTTGCCAGGTTTGCTGCTAGCCACCTCAGATGTGCAGTTTGATATAAATAACAGCAAGACAAAGATGTTTTTGCCGCAGACTGCCACCGGCAGACCCTGGACAGAAACAACCGTGAACAGAGCCTCAGATTCTGACGCAGACCGGTTCAGCGTGATTACCAAAACAAACCTGCTCTATACGCCAAAATTGGGTGAAAACCACAACCTACAAGGTTTACTGTCCTTTATGACATTTGATGCCAGAAACGAAGGTTTCGGGGTCATGACCTCTAACACAGCCTCTGCTTATCTGCAAGACCCATCTGTTCCGTCCAGAATTCAGGGGAATGAACACCAACTGGGCTCTTCCTCTTCCCAAACCAGAAGCGTTGGTCTGTTGCTGAATGTGCAATACGGATTTCTGGATCGCTATATCGTGAACGTAGGTGTCCGCCGCGACGGAAGCTCCAGATTCGGTGAAAATAACCGGTATGGTACGTTCCCTTCCATTTCAGGACGTTGGCGAATATCTGGGGAGCCGTTTATGCAGGGCTTTACCTTTCTTGATGACCTAAGCTTGAGAGCCAGCTACGGTGCCAGTGGTAATGAACCCCGTGCCAGCTACGGTCACTTTGATCTGTACGAAAACTACAATTACAACTACTTAGGCATGACGGGTTTGTATCAGTCTACCATGCGATTGAACAACCTGAAATGGGAGAGTGTATTACAGTCCAACTTTGGTATTAACCTGGTGATGCTGCAACGGCGGCTTTCTGTAGATGCTGATATCTATAACAGACGCACCAAAGATATGTTCTTCCAGGATCTGCGCATTTCGTCTATCTCAGGTTTTACTGATGTAGACATGAACGTAGGCACCATGGATAACATGGGCTGGGAAGTAGGACTAAACCTGACGGCTTATAAAACCAAGGATCTTACCGTAGACTTCGGCCTGAACCTGTCCAGCAACGAAAACATGATCAGGGAGATCTCAGAATTCTATCCACGGGAAAGAGGAAACCTGAATGCAAACGGCAACTACCTGATCACCATTCAGGAAAACAACCCGTTTGGCTCTTTCTATGGCTACAAGTTCACCGGCGTGTACAAAGACGCCGAAGCAACTATCGCCAAAGACAGAAACGGCAACGCCATTATTGGACCTAACGGGCAGGTAGTACCTATGCGTTTTGGTTATCCGGCTATTGACTATGTATTCCAGCCCGGTGATGCCATGTATGAAGACATCAACCATGACGGGAACATAGACTACAAAGATGTAGTGTATTTGGGTAATGCGAACCCTAAACTTACCGGCGGTTTTGGTCCTACGGTCAAATACAAAAACTGGAGACTGAACATGTTCTTCAACTTCAGATACAAGTACGACATTGTAAACCAGACCAGAATGCTCACAGAGAACATGTATGATTACTCAAACCAAAGCACCGCTATTCTAAGAAGATGGCAGCGTTCTGGAGACGTGACAGACATGCCCCGTGCCTTGAACAGAATGGGTTACAATTGGTTGGCTTCAGACCGGTACGTAGAGGATGGTTCTTTCCTGAGGTTTAAAACAATCACCGTCAGATATGACTTCCCTAAACGCATTGTTGAAAAGCTGAGAGCAAACGAACTAAGCCTTTATGTGACAGCCAACAACCTCTATACCTTCACAAAATACACAGGCCAGGACCCGGAAGTTGGTTTAGCAGGAGGAGATCCGTTCAAAATTGGCTTTGACAGCTCCAGAACTCCTCCGGTGCAGACAATGACCCTTGGGGTGAATGTGAGGTTTTAAATAATTAACAGAAAGACAACATGTTAAGAAAATACGTATATAAAGCAGCACTGGCGCTACTGGTTCTGGTTTCAAGTTCCTGCAATAGTTGGTTGGATCTGGAGCCGGAGAATGGGATAGTAGGAAAGGACTTCTGGAAAACAAAAGAGCAGGTAAATTCAGCAGTAGTAGGAATTTATGCTTCTATGCTGGATCCTGATTTCGCGGAGAAAATCCTTCTATGGGGAGAGCTGAGAGCAGATATGCTCATGGCCAATACCGGAGTTAGAGCCAATGAGTTGGAGGTAATGAATGGAAACATCATTGATACCAACCCCATCGCTGACTGGAGACCGTTCTATAGAACCATAAACCAGTGCAATACCGTGATAGAGCTTGCGCCGGGTGCTCTGGCAGAGGACAGAACGTTCACCCAGGAGCAGTTGAATGCCTATCTGGGAGAAGCGTACGCGATCAGAGCGCTTATGTACTTCTACCTGGCCAGAAGCTTTGGTGATGTGCCATTGAAGCTGACCGCTACTATCAGTGATGAGCAGGCTGTTGCCATGCCTAAATCAAGCCAGGCAGAGGTGTTAAACCAGGTGGCAAAAGACTTATTGAAAGCTGAGGAGTTCGCGGTGATCACCTACGGGAACAATGCCTTCAACAGAGGTCGCATCACAAAGTATTCGGTAAATGCGATACAGGCAGATGTTTACCTCTGGAAGGAGAAGTATGACAGTGCCATCATTGCTACAGATAAAATAATCAACTCAGGACAATACGGCCTGGTACAGGGAGTGAATAACCCTCAGTGGTTCCAGCAACTTTATGCTCAGGGAAACTCAAGTGAAATCATATTCTCCTTGCAATTCAATGAGCAACGGACTAATCCTTATTTCCCAATGTTCAGTTCAGTTACGGGCAGAAGGTTTTTAGCATCGCCGCGTGTATTGGAGCAAGTATTTCCACCAGATCCGGTAGACGTGTTAAATGCTGATCTAAGGGCAAATGCATCAGTGAGAGTTTCAACAAGCGAGGTGTGGAAATACTTAGGGCTTACGGAGGAAGAGAGAAGAACACAGGACCAATCGTATGCGCATTGGGTATTCTACCGCTATGCAGATGTGCTGTTGATGAAGGCAGAAGCGCTGGTGGCGCAGAATAACGGGAGAGGGGAAGAGGCACTGGAGTTGATCCGTACCGTTAGACGTCGTGCAAATGCTCTTCCAGGAACAGATAACGCGAACATTGATCCAAACTCAATGAATGACATGATCAACTTTATTCTGGAGGAACGCGCCCGCGAGTTCGCCTTTGAAGGAAAAAGGTGGTTTGATGTTCTTAGGAATGCCAGAAGATCAGGTTATGCACGCCAGGATCTGCTAAACCAAATGGTTTTAAACAGCGCACCGCCAGACAGACAGCAGTCTATTCTGAATAAGTTCAAAGACCCCAACAGCCATTACTGGCCAATTTACCAGTACGAACTGACTACTAACAAGAGTCTGGAGCAGAATCCTTTCTACATAGGAAGATAGTTAACTAAAATTTTATCACATATGAAAGATCTAATTTTTCACAAAAGCTTACGGACCAGAATACTGGTTTTAAGCCTACTTTTAATAACCTCCTTATGGGGTTGTGAAGAGCAGAATCTTGACATTACCACCACCAGCGACGTGAACATGCTGGGCTATTTTGAGAAAAATGCAGATCAGTTTTCCAGCTTGGTCAAGATTCTGGAGAAAACAGGGAATGCAGGTTTCTTGTCTGCTTATGGTTCTTATACCATGTTTGCGCCAACGAACGAAGCAGTTGACGTCTTCTTAAAGGAAAAGGGTGTCACGTCTGTAGATCAGTTAGAGACGGAAGATCTAAAGCAGATCATACGGTTCCACCTTATAGAGGATACCATTGCAACCTCAGAGTTTACAGATGGTAAGCTCCCTAGCATCACCATGCTGGGGCAATATGTCATTACCGGGGCTGAGCTGGAAAATGGGGTTGCCAGAACCCGCGTGAACAGACAGGCAAACGTAATACAGGCCAACATACGAGTAGGAAATGGGATCATTCACTCTATTGACCGGGTATTGAAGCCAGCCAGCCAGACAGTGGCCCAGATGCTGGCCAGTAACCCTGAGTACTCCATTTTTACAGCTGCTTTAAAGGAAACTGGGTTATTTAACCAGCTTGATAAGATGTACCTGGATGGGTCTACCACCCAACGAGCATGGTACACGGTACTGGCACAGAAAAACTCGGTCTATCAAAGCATGAACATCAATACTTATGCAGACCTGAAAGCAAAATATTCTCAAACCGGTAATCCGTCTGATAAAACTGACAGTCTGTACCTGAACATGTCTTATCATATTCTGAATGACAGCAAGTACTTGGCTGACTTGGTGACGGCCCCTTCCCATGCGACATTGGCACCACAGGAGGTGATCACCTCAAAACTTAAAGGCGAACAGGTATTGATTAATGAGGATGTTTTCAATGGCGTACAGGAAGAAGGCGCTCTGGTAGACAGAAGAGCCAGTGACAATACAGCAACCAACGGAGTACTGCACTCCGTTACCGAAAACTTCCAGATAAAAAAGAGAAATCCAGTGCGGGTGTACTTTGATCTGGCAGATCAGCCAGAAATAAAGATTCTTCCATCTTACAGAAAAGCAGGAGCCGCTTCTGTCTCTTTCCCAGCCATTGGATCCTTTAAAGATATCTATGTTGAAGGTTCTAACAGCCCATCCATCACCTATAGACCAGGTTCAACAGGTGATGCAGACGGGTATGCTTATCGGGACTACCTGGAGGTTCGGATGAGTGCGAACGTTGCCAGGGTTGTGGAGTTCACTACACCTGCTATTGTGAAAGGAAGATACAGAGTCTGGATAGGATTCAGAACCATTCTAAGAACATCGCCGCTACAGGTATCTTTCAACGGGCAGGTATTGCCAAGAACCATTGACATGTCCATCTACTACCCTGGTGGAAACGAAAGAGAGTTATTAGCCCAGGGCATAAAAAGACATGTGTCCGATTCTCCAGGCAATACACATGCAAGGTTAGCCGGTACTGTTACAGTAGAAACTACAGGAAGACACAAGATCAGACTACAAGGGCTAACCAATGACAATGGTGTCCATCGGATTGATATGATCCAGTTTATCCCGGAAGATCAAGACCAACTGTACCCTAAAATAGCAAGAGACGGTACTCTGGTATTCGAACAATAAGGAGTTAATATCAAATTATGAATTTACTTAGGAAGGTACACTGGCAGTCATGTAGTGATTTGCCCGTGTACTCCTAAGATGATTTTGTCCAGAAATAACCCAAAGAAATGACTTTGTACAAAAAGATACTACTAGTTGCATGTATCCTGGCAGGATTCTCCGCCTGTAAGGATGGATGGGAAGACCACACGAGTATTGATGATCCTGCCTTAAACAAAAACATAATGCAGGAAATTAGTATCAACCCCAGGATAAGCCGGTTCAGTGAACTACTTGTTCAAACCGGGCTTGACCAGGTGCTTCAATCTTCCAAATCTTTTACTGTCTGGGCACCTACCAATGAGGCACTGCAGAATTTAGATCAGACTATCGTGAATAATCCAGATAGACTGAAGCAGTTTGTCAGTAACCATATCAGCTACCAGCAATACTTTACCCATACTGCGTTGCCTGCTTCTTCTCAGATAAAGACGTTAAGTGGTAAGAACATTCTTTGGAACCAGGCAACTTCCATGGTGAATGCAGCCAAAGTAGAAGAAGCCAATAAGTATACGGGCAACGGGGTGTTGCACATCATAAATGCGCCACTTACTCCCCGTATGAATTCCTGGGAATTCTTAACCAGCACCAATCTAAGCCCACGCCAGAAAGCCTATATGCAGTCTCTGGACGAAAGAGTTTTTGTGGACAGCCTTGCCGTGCAAACAGGGGTAGACCCGGTTACCGGAAAGCCGGTGTATGATCCTGCTACCGGGTTTGTACAGCAAAATCAGTTTTTCCGGAGGGTGTATGATATTGCCAATGAAGACTCTGTTTATACCTTCGTGATGCTGACGGACGAGGCTTATACTGCCGAGTTTACCAGATTTCAGAAGTTCTTTGCCACTAGTACTACAGACAGTACCAATGCTTTAACCAACTGGGCCGTTACCAAAGACTTGGCTTTTAGAGGGGTTTATACAAAGGAAACATTGCCGCAGGTACTTACCTCCAGATCAGGTGTGCAGGTACATATTGATAAGAATGCCGTGGTGCGGGAAGAGCGTACCTCTAACGGAAATGTTCTTTTAGTAAACAGCCTCACCGTTGCCAACGAAGAGAAGATTAAGCCGATCAGAGTGGAGGGCGAGTCTATCTTTGACATAAGAGCACTTCGGCTAAGCCACCCAGATAAAGCAGGCAATGTGTCTATCCAGACCAGAAGAAGCGAAGTAGCGGGTGAAAACTTCCGATACCTGCGGGCCACTGGCCACAGCATTTCTGGCCTATGGTTAAGGTATGCTATTCCCAATGTGTACTCCATGAAGTATAAGGTTTACTGGAGTGTGATCAATGATTTCCAGGCTGATTCATTTAATCAACGATTAGTAATGGGGACTCCTGATGCAACATCATTCCCTTATAAAGCAGTAGCCGCTTCTACTTTCCCGGTACGTCAGGAACTAGGGGAATACACAGTAGCAAAATATGGCAATTTGAATGCTTTCCTGAGAAGTGCTTTGTCTACCAACAACGCCCTTAATCCACTCACACTGGATTACCTGGAGTTAGTACCTGTCTTTTAATCACATCATAGCTAAGGAATTTCATGCATCATTTCTATAGAAGAATAAAAGAGTTATCATTCCTTGTTGTATTAGCCGGTACGCCAGTTTGCGCTTTTGCCCAGCAGAACCAGACTGCTGGTGCCACAGCAGACAGCGTAGCGGTTGTGCGTGAGCAGGTGGGTGGGGTGAAAGTTACCGGTACTGTTACCTCTGCGGCGACCAAACTTCCTGTGGCGGGGATCAGTGTGAGCGTGCCTGGTTATTCAGCTGCCCTAACCGATGATAAAGGTAATTTCTCCCTTAATGTACCGTCTTCTTCCTCTTCCATCACTTTAGAAGGAGAAGGCTTTCAGCGCAGGGAAGTACCGGTCAAAGGCCAAAGCAACGTAACCGTTAGCCTGCATGAAGGAGGCTTTAATTCATTATATGACATTGCCGTTTTACCTAATAGCATCAGTAGACCTATAAACCAGGTCACAGGCGCGGTGGTGTCGTTAGATCCTAGCCGTCAAAAATGGAGCACTTCTGCTGAATCGCCGGAGAACTTTCTGCAAGGGAAAGTAGCGGGTTTAAATGTGGTACGTCGTTCCGGGACACCTGGTATTGGTGCCAACCTGTTCCTGAGGGGGTACTCGTCTCTGTATACCTCCAACCAGCCGCTGATTATAGTGGATGGTATGATTTACGACATGAATGATTACGGTGGATCCATCATTAACAACCACTTCACCAACCCACTCTCCAACATTGACATCAAAGACATAGAGAACATTACGGTAATCAAAGATGCCGCTTCTATCTACGGCTCAAAAGGAGCCAACGGAGCCATCCTGATCACAACGGCCCGTGCTCAGGAACTGGCAACCAAAATAGATTTTGCTTCTTATGCGGGCGTCAACTTTGCCCCAGGCAACCTTCCGGTGATGAATGCCTCCAATTACCGCATTTATCTATCTGATGTTCTGAAAAGCCGGGGCATGACAGATAACCAGATACAGGCGCAGCCTTACATGAGTGATGATGTGGCCAGCCCTGGCTATTACACCTACCATAACAATACCGATTGGCAGAAAGAAGTACTGAAAAGAAGCTACAACCAGAATTATTACCTGCGGGTAGTAGGGGGCGATAACATTGCGAAATACGCTCTGTCACTAGGGGTGTTGGATAACGGCGGCATTGTAGAAAATACAAGTTTGCAGCGGTATAATACCTTGTTCAACGCAGATCTGAACATGACGCCAAAGCTGACGGTGAATACGAGTATGGCCTTTACGTACAGCGAGCAGAATCTGGCTGACCAAGGCATTGCCGCCAACACAAATCCTATTTATCTGAGCCTGATAAAAGCTCCGTTCCTGTCCACAAATGAAATATCAAACACTGGTATTACCTCGCCTAACTTATCTGATACTGATATATTTGATGTAAGTAACCCGGCTGTTATTACCAGCAACATGCAGGCTAAGGGAATCAACTACCGGTTTTTTGGCTCGGCTAAGTTTAACTATGCGTTCACCAAAAACCTGGTAGCCAGTACCCAGTACGGTCTTACGTATGATAAAATACGGGAGAACTTCTTTGTGCCGCGCAGAGGTACAAGCGCAGAGCAGTTGGAAAACGCAGTGGCTGAAAGCAGAATGGGCGCACAGGTGCAAAGAATGTTCAGCACGTTCAGTGACACCCGCCTTGCGTATAACAAGACCTTCCACAATATCCACAGTGTAGACGGTAACATTGGCTTACGGTACATCAAAAACAACAGTGAGACAGATACGGGTCTGGGTTTTAACTCGGCAACAGATGAGTTAAGAACCATTGGTTCAGGATCTGCTGCTTTGCGCAGAGCGGGAGGTGATATTGGTAACTGGCTTTGGCTGAATTATTATGCAGGTGCCAATTACGGTTTACTGAGCAAATACTTCCTTTCGTTTAATGTGGCCGTTGACGGGTCTTCCCGCTTCGGGACCGAGGCGAAGGATGGGATCAACTTGTTCAACCGGAAGTTTGGTGTATTCCCGTCTGTAGGCGCGGCCTGGCTTATCTCTTCTGAAAACTTTATGGCAGGCGTTGATTTCCTGGATATGCTGAAACTACGGGCCACCTACAGCATCAGTGGAAACGATGATATTGGAAACTATTCAGCTCGTCAGTACTATGTGTCGCAGAACCTCCTGGATTTTCAGGGTTTGGTAAGAGGTAACATCGGGAATCCTGCCTTGCAATGGGAAACTAACAGAAAAGTAAATGGCGGGGTAGATCTGGCCCTGTTTAACGAAAGGTTCTCTGTAAGTGTAGATGCCTATCGTAACGTGACTGATAACATGCTGGTGCGGGAACAATTGGTTTCACCTGCCGGATTTGAATTCATGTTCACCAACAACGGTAAGATGGTGAACAAAGGAATAGACCTCACGCTGAACAGCCGGGTTGTGAATACGCCTTCGTTTAAATGGGACCTGGGCTTAACCCTTTCCAAATACAAAAACCAAATCACTGCCTTAAACAGCGATCAGTTTATCACTCAGTTCGCCGGTGCGAACATCCTCACGAAAGTAGGACAGGAAGCGAATCTGTTCTATGGTTACAAAACAAACGGTGTCTACACCACCAATGAAGAGGCCGCTCAGTCTGGT
This sequence comes from Rufibacter sp. JT3400010, assembly GCF_054956755.1. Taxonomy (NCBI): domain Bacteria; kingdom Pseudomonadati; phylum Bacteroidota; class Cytophagia; order Cytophagales; family Hymenobacteraceae; genus Rufibacter; species Rufibacter sp. JT3400010. The sequence goes on from NZ_JBUDXA010000023.1 coordinate 46,651, forward strand.
TTGAGAACCAGAACGCCTAGCGGGGAAGTAGTGCCTTTCCAGGGAGGAGATGTGCGTTTTGTGAATTTCAACAACGAAGGTGATTCCCAGGGGATGATTGACGAAAACGACAGAGTGGTGATAGGGAATCCTAATCCTGATTTTACCGGCATGTTCAGCTCCAGATTTGAGTACAAGCGGTTCTCGCTGGATGCCTATTTCACGTTCAGCCAAGGCAATGATGTCTACAACTACACCAGAGCACAGTTAGAGTCTGCTGCCGGAACCGCTAACCAGACCGATGCTGTCATTAGAAGATGGAGAACAGATGGCCAGGTAACCGATATGCCAAGAGCTAATTTCGGTGATCCGTTGGGCAACAACCGCTTCTCTGACAGATGGATTGAAGATGGTTCTTACCTGCGTCTGAGAACCCTGACGTTGCGGTATGACCTGCCCCTGAATACAAAATATATCAAGTCTACTTCATTCTATGCCACTGCCAACAACCTGTTAACCTTCTCCAAATACAAAGGATATGATCCTGAGTTTAGTGCGGGAGAAACCATTTTTGCGCAAGGCATTGACCTTGGCATGATTCCGCAGTTCAGATCTGTGCTGTTAGGGGTAAGAATTGGTTTGTAGGCCATAGAATCCATCAAAGTATTAAGTCAGTAACCCATGAAAAATAAATTTATCAGGTCTATAGCGCGTGTGGTGCCTATGCTGCTGCTTGGTTTCAGCACCTTCTCCTGTAACGATATGCTGGATATTGCCCCAGAAACGGCAGTAGACGAAGAACGAGCCTATCAGAATATTTTTGACGCAGATGCGGCTGTGATAGGCGTGTATGGCAAATTCATGAACCTGGCCGAGCGGCATGTCATTCTGAATGAGCTAAGGGGAGATCTGTTGAACGTGACCGCCAATGCCGCCGGTAATCCAGATCTGTTGCAGATCAATTACCACTCGGTGTTACCGGAAAATAAATACGCAGACCCCAGACCGTATTACGAGGTAATCATTAACTGTAATGATGTGCTGCGTAATTTCAACAAGATGGTGAGCGAGAATAAGATAACCATTGCGGAGTACAACCAACGTTCTTCAGACATCACGGCGCTTAGAAGCTGGGTGTATCTGCAATTGGGCATCCAGTACGGGCGCATCCCTTATATCACTGACCCATTAGCGAAAGTAGGAGATCTGGCAGACCAGTCTAAGTTCCAGAAGGTTGAATTTGAAGTGCTCTTAGACAGTTTGATTGCCGTTACGGAGAAAATACCCTTTAAAGACCTGTACCCTGCGGGGAGCTCCCTTCTCACAAACATAGGCGGGTTCAACACAGAGAAGTTCTTTGTGAATAAAAGGCTGGTACTAGGAGATCTGCATTTATGGAAAGGAAACTATACCCAAGCGGCCACGCACTACCGGGCGCTTTTGGAAACCGGAGCGTTGGATGCCTCAAGAGGAGCCAGGTTCTATGACCAGTACAGAGTAAGCTGGAGTAACCCTTTTGACCCCTCTGTTGGGTTTAACGGGACCCAAAATAACGTATGGAATTATGAGTGGGTATGGGACCTGCCCTTTACCGCAAACACCACCCCTAGTAACCCTTTTATTGGGTTGTTCGCGAATGCGGGAGGCAATTATCTCCTGAAACCATCACAAGCCGCCATTGATAAATGGGCCGCCGAGACACGTTCTGATCTGACCCCCGGCGATACCAGAGGCGGATGGGCCGTGCGCTACCAAATGGGACAGCCGGTGGTTGGAAAGTATCTGCAGAATTTCAACGCCGCTCTGCCTTTTGAAAACAAAGGCAACTGGTTTTTAGCCCGCGCTTCATTGATACACCTGCGGTTTGCCGAGGCCGCTAACCGGGATGGTCACCAAAATCTGGCCGAGGCCTTTTTGCAGCGCGGTATCAAAGCGGTCTTCTCTGACCCTAACCTTCCGGCAACCAACCCAGACGTTACCAACACCCAGCAAACCTTTCTGCCAGCGCCTTACAATTTTGATGCACGGGAAGGCACTTATCCTACTTTCCGGGGAGATTGGTACCGTCACATTGGTCTGCGAACCAGGGCAGGTTTGCAGAACATCAATTTCGCAACCCAAGGCACGCAAGATCCTTTAATGATCAGGATAGAAAACGCTTTGGTAAAAGAAGCTGCTCTGGAATTGGCTTTTGAAGGCCACAGATGGCAAGATCTATTGAGAATTGCCAGAAGAAGAAATGATCCGGCTTTCCTGGCAGACAAAGTGTACGAGAAACTGGTCAAAGCCAATGATCCAAGAGCCCAGGAAGTAAGAGCCAAGTTAATGGACCCCAACAACTGGTACCTTCCATTCAAAATGTAAAATCTTCCCGGCTGCATAGGTTTTTATACCTGTGTGAAAACGGGCTGATTTTGGGAAATAGCCCCTGAAAGGTAATACAAACCTGTCAGGGGCTATTTTTTATACCGGAGCCTCAGCGGTTGTGATCTTGACTCCACACGCAGAAATAATAGGGTAAATAGCCGAAAAGGAAAAAATCAGGGGCATGGACCTGTAAGTACAGGATGGGTTACTAATTGAGTTTTGGTTACTTACCTGCTGGAAGTTTACAAGTGAAAAGCGCGGTGCTTACTTAGAAATACTTTTCCGTCCACACGCAGCAGATAAATGAATAGACAAATTGCTATTGCGATAGCGCTTATATGTACTTTGGCAGGGCACACCCTGCAGGCGCAAAGTTCTCAGCAGGAAGGTGGCGTCCACGTGACGGATAAGGCTACTTCCGGCAGCTTTCCGTTGGTGCAGGCTGGTAGGGCGGCTTCCTTTTTTATTGACGCGAAAGATGCGGCAGTGGTACAGGTGGCGGCAGAGGCGCTGGGAGGGGACGTGAAAGCAGTCACCGGTTTTACCCCCGAAATCAGGAAAGGAGACCAAAAAGAGCTTTCCAACTTGCCCGTAATCATCGGTACCATTGGGCAGTCGGCGTTGGTGGATCAACTGGTTGAGAAGAAAGTGCTGCAGGTACAGGAAATCAAAGGAAAATGGGAAAGCTACATCCTTGCCGTAGTGGATAAGCCTTTCGGAAAGGTAGAAAAAGCCCTGGTCATTGCCGGAAGCGACAACCGGGGAACAGCCTTCGGGGTGTTTGAACTGTCCAGAAGAATGGGCGTTTCGCCCTGGTACTGGTGGGCCGATGCCAAGCCTACGCGCAGAAGTGATCTTTTTGTGACGGCCGGTACGCTGGTGCAAGGACCGCCTTCGGTCAAATACCGGGGCATCTTCCTGAACGACGAGGATTGGGGATTACAGCCGTGGGCGGCCCAAAACATGGACCAAAATATCAAAGACATAGGCCCTAACACTTACGCCAAAATCTTTGAGTTGCTGCTTCGCCTGAAGGCCAACCTCATCTGGCCCGCCATGCACCCCAGCACCAAAGCTTTCTTCCATTACCCCGGCAATGCCAAGGTAGCCGATGATTACGCCATTCTGGTGGGCACTTCCCACGCAGAGCCCATGCTGCGCAACAACGTGGATGAATGGAAAGAGAAAACCATGGGCTCCTTTGACTATTTCAGTAACCAAAAAGCGGTTCATAGTTATTGGGAGAATCGGGTGAAAGAGGCCAGAAACCTAGAAGCCATCTACACCATGGGCATGCGCGGCGTGCACGACAGCGGCATGGAAGGCGCTAAAAACACCGCTCAGGCGGCCACCATGCTGGAGAAAATTATCTCTGATCAACGAGACCTCCTGCAGAAGCATGTAAACAAAGACGTGACCGCCGTACCGCAGGTCTTCACGGCCTACAAAGAGGTGCTGGAAATCTATGATCACGGCCTGAAACTACCCGAAGACATCACCCTGGTGTGGCCCGACGACAACTACGGCTACATACATCGGCTGAGCAATCCGCAGGAACAGAAGCGGGCCGGTGGCTCAGGCGTGTATTACCATGCTTCGTATTGGGGCCGTCCGCATGATTACCTGTGGCTCAGTTCCACGCACCCTTCTTTGATAAGGGAAGAAATGATGAAAGCCTATCATCTGAAATCTGACCAGTTGTGGGTCTTGAACGTGGGCGACATCAAACCCTTGGAACACAACATTGATCTGTTTCTGGACATGGCGTATGATGCGCCTGCTTTTCAGAACGGGACCTCCGCGAAGCAGCATCTACAGCAGTGGGTAGGTGAGATTTTTGGGCAGGAAAAAGCGGCCGTCATCAGCCAGAGTCTGTGGGAATACTACAACCTGGCTTTTGAGCGAAAACCCGAGTTCATGGGCTGGAGCCGGACCGAGCCTACCACCAAAACCACCTACACTGCCTACAACCATTTTTTCTACGGCGATGAAGCCCAGCTACGCCTAGACCGCTACGAGGCGCTGGAGAAACAGATAAAAGCCTTGCGCAGCCAGATAGAAGCCAAAGACGCCGATGCTTTCTACCAACTGGTGTACTACCCCGTGGTGGGTGCCGCCCTCATGAACAAGAAATTCCTGTACCGCGACAAAAGCTACCTCTACGCCCAACAGAACCGGGCCAGCGCCCGTGACTTCGCCCAGTTAGCCAGACAAGCCTACGAAAGTATTGTGGCGGAGACAGACTACTACAACAACCAACTGGCCAACGGCAAGTGGAAGGGCATGATGTCCATGAAACCACGCGACTTGCCAGTTTACCAGGAGCCGGTTTTGCCGCAAATTTCAATAAATAGCCTTAAAACATGGAGTCTTGCGCCCGAAGGATTTGTAACGGCAGATTCTTCCCTGTTTTCAGCAACCGGCTTCCAATTGCCAACCTTCCAGCTAGGGGGCACTCAGTCCTACTTTGTGGATGTGTTTTTAACCTGTGACCAACCCGTTGCCTGGAAAGTTACTGCCTCTGAGAAATGGATCAAGCTATCAGCGCCAAGCGGAAATCTAACCTCTGCTGCCGGGCAAAAACAGCAGCGCATCTGGGTAAGCATAGACTGGAGCAAGGCACCTCAGAAGCTGGAATCACAGGGGTATATCACCTTTAAGGGTGCAGGAGAGAAGCTTAACGTAGAAGTAAAAGCAGTCGCCCCAGAAAAGGCAGACCTGGATTTCTTTAGGGGGTTCTATGAGAACAACGGGTACATTTCCATCCATGCTGCCAATTTCACCCGGAAAACGGAAAAGCAGGCAAAACGGTGGGAACTGGTAGAAGACCTGGGCCATACCGGAAGAGCCCTGATGGCGATGCCCTTGCAGACCGACGTGACAGAAACCTCCCCCGAACGCATCAAAGCGCAGGCACCGGTGGTAGAGTATGACTTTTATTCGCTTTCAGCGGCCGCACCCACTGTTTCTGTTTTCACGCTTCCTACTCATCCGGTCACTACGGGAAACAGCATGCGTTACGGCGTTTCCATAGATGAGGGCCCGGTGCAGGTAGTAGATTTCAAAACGGTGGGCAGGAGCGAGGAGTGGAAAGTAAATGTGCTGGAGAACCGGGCCAAGCGGCAGGTGACGTTTGCTCCTTTAGCCAAAGGAAAACACACCCTCAAAATTTACCTCATAGATCCCGGCGTGGTCCTGGACTACATGACCATAGATCTGGGAGGATTGAAAAGGGCTTATTCTATCATTCCGGAAACTGTGAAGTGATCCGTTTACTGCTGCAAACATCAAATTTTAGCTTCTAATCTTACTTGTAATGAAAAGAACAACGTTTACTTTCCTTTTCCTGGTCGGCTTTTTCATGGCCTCCGCGCAACGCGTAAAATACAACTTCAACAGTGACTGGAAAGTGTTGGTGGGCGATGCCAAAGAAGCGGCAACTCCGGCTTTCAATGATGATAGTTGGAAGAAGGTGACCCTGCCTTATGCCTGGAATGAGGACGATGCCTTTAAAAAAGACATTGTGGACCACCCCACGGGTATTGCCTGGTACCGCAAACATTTCAAGCTGCCCGCCTCGGCCAAAGGTCAGAAGATCTTCCTGGAGTTTGAGGGCATTCGGCAAGGCGGAGAATTTTACCTGAACGGCAAGCCTATTGGTATGCACGAAAACGGGGCAATGGCCTTCGGCTTTGACGTGACTGATCTGGTGAAGTTCGGGAACGAGGAAAACGTGCTGGCCGCCCGAATTGACAACGACTGGAACTACCGCGAGAAAGCCACCAACACCAAGTTCCAGTGGGAAGACAAAAACTTCAACGCGAACTACGGCGGCATTCACAAAAACGTGTACCTGCACGTGTTGCCCAAGGTGTACCAAACGCTGCCTTTGTACAGCAACCTGGGCACTACCGGGGTGTACGTGTACGCCGCCGGCTTTGACATCAAAGGAAAATCGGCTACCATTCATGCCACTTCGCAGGTGAAAAACGAAACCACCCAGCCGCAGCAGATAGCCTATGAGGTCACCGTAACGGATCTGAACAACAAAACAGTTAAAACCTTTGCGGGCGAGAAACTAACCCTGGCACCCGGCGAGACCAAAACCATCAATGCTGCTTCTAAAGTCAATAGCTTGAACTTCTGGAGCTGGGGTTACGGCTACCTGTATGACGTGAAGACGGTGCTCAAGGTGAACAACAAACCCGTAGATGCCGTCACTACTAAAACTGGGTTCCGGAAAACGGCCTTCAAAGACGGCATGATTTACCTGAATGACCGGGTAATCATGGTGCATGGCTACGCACAACGCACCTCCAATGAGTGGCCCGCCATCGGGCTTTCCGTTCCGGCCTGGCTGAGTGACTACAGCAACGGGCTGATGGTGGAAAGCGGCGGCAATCTGGTGCGTTGGATGCACATTGCCCCCTGGAAACAGGATGTGGAAAGCTGCGACCGCGTAGGTTTGATGCAAGCCATGCCTGCCGGTGACGCCGAGAAAGACGTGGAGGGTACCCGTTGGGACCAGCGGAAAGCCGTCATGCGCGACGCCATCATCTATAACAAAAACAACCCCAGCATTATTTTCTATGAGTGCGGCAACGAGAGCATCAGTGAGCCGCACATGGCTCAGATGAAGGCTATCAGAGACCAATATGATCCGCATGGCGGGCGGGCCATCGGCTCCCGCGAGATGCTGGACAGCAAGATTGCCGAGTACGGCGGCGAGATGCTGTACACGAACAAAAGTGCCCATATACCCATGTGGGCCATGGAATATTCCCGTGATGAAGGATCGCGCAAATACTGGGATGAGTTTACGCCGCCTTTCCACAAAGACGGTGATGGGCCCCTGCACAACGGGCAAAGCGCGGCGGTCTACAACCGCAACATGGAAAGCCACGCGGTGGAAAACGTGAAACGCTGGTTTGAATTCTGGAACGAGCGGCCCGGCACCGGCAAACGGGTAAGCAGCGGCGGGGTGAACATTGTCTGGTCAGAGTCCAATACCCATCACCGGGGGGAAGAGAATTACCGGCGCAGCGGGGAAGTAGATGCCCTTAGAATCAAGAAACAGAACTTTTTCGCCCACCAGGTAATGTGGGACGGTTGGGTGAACCCCGAGAGATACCGCCTGCACATTGTAGGCCACTGGAACTATGCCCCGGGGGTAAAAAAGGACATAGTGGTTATTTCCTCCGCAGAGAAAGTAGAATTGAAGGTGAACGGCAAGTCCTTGGGCTTTGGCACCAAAAGTGACGGATTCCTGTTTACGTTCAAAGACGTGGCCTGGCAGCAGGGTAGTATCAATGCTGTGGGGTATGATGCCAATAACAAAGAGGTATGCGCTACTGCCATTAAAACCGTGGGTGCTCCGGTAGCGTTGCGGTTGACCCCGGTGAAAAGACCAACTGAGTTTGTAGCCAACGGCCATGATCTGGCGCTGGTAGAAGTAGAGGTGGTAGATGCCCAGGGCAACCGATGCCCCACCGCGTTGAACATGATTACCTACACCCTAAACGGACCTGCAGAATGGCGGGGCGGCATGGCCATGGGGCCAGGTAATTACGTGATGGCCAAAAGCTTTCCGGTGGAAGGGGGCGTAAACCGGTTCTTGATTCGGTCTACCACCAAGCCCGGCAAAATCACGGTTCAGGCTAACGCTGAGGGATTGAAAGGCGCTACGCTCACCCTCACCACCAAGTCCTTTCAGACCGAAAATGGTTTGGCAAAAGCCTTGCCGTCCGCCGGACTTCCTTCCCGCCTGGACCGCGGCCCAACTCCGGCAACCCCTTCTTACACCATGACGCGCACGCCCCTCAAAGTAGTAGGCGCAACCGCCGGGGCCAACGCAGAGAAAGCAGCAGCCAGCTTTGATGACAACGAACTTTCTGATTGGGTAAACGACGGAAAACTGTCCTCGGCCTGGATTGAATATACGCTGGAGCGCGAGGCAACGGTAGATGAAATTACCCTCAAGCTGAATAACTTCCGGTCACGGGTGTACCCCTTGCTCATCACCGTAGACGGCAAGGAAGCTTTCAGAGGAAATACCCAAACTACCCTGGGGTACTACACCATCAAATGCACTCCGCAGAAAGGAACAAAAGTCAGAATTCAGCTAGCCGGAGCGTCTGCCACCAACGGCAATAACACCGGCGTGGAAGTAAATGGCAAGAAGCTGGATGACGGGGTGGCAAGAGATGACGCCAAGGCGAAAGGCACCATGAGCATTATTGAGGCCGAAATCTACGAGAACCTTTCCCGCAGTACAGAAACGGCTGCCAAATAGCACTGGCAAGCCTGTTTTTCTTGTCTGATCACGAGATATATTCCGCACTCACCTACCTTGTAAGTCTGTTTAACCTCTGTTTTCTGAAAAACAGGGGCTAAACAGATTCAGTAGCTTACTTCTTAATGACACCTGAATGAAACGAACCGGTTTGTTGCTGTTTTTGTGCTTTTACCTGCTAAACCTACCGCATACTGAAGCGCAGAATTCGTCCGCTCCCCTGAAGCTGATCAACTTTGTACTGACGCCTAACGCGGCAGATTGGACGTATGCGGTAAACCAACCGGCTTCTGTGCAGGTAACCGTTCTGAAAGCTGATGTGCCTCTGGAAGAGGTGACCATCAGCTATGAACTGGGCCCTGAGATGCTGCCTGCCGAGAAGAAAGCCACCCTCAAGCTGAAAAACGGGCAAGGGAAGATAGACCTGGGTACCAGCAAGGAGCCGGGCTTCCGGCAATTGGTAGTCAAAACCGAGTACCAGGGGAAAACCTACAGCAGTCAGGTAAAGGTCGGTTTTTCGCCGGAGAAGATTGTGCCTACCGTTGCACTTCCCCATGATTTTGTGGCTTTCTGGGAAGCAGCCAAGGTCGAAGCGGCCAAAGTACCCATGGATGCCAAGCTCACGTACCTGCCGGAATATTCTACCACCACGGTAGACGTGTACCTGGTAAACCTGCAGAACTACAAAAAAGGCCAGCGCCTGTACGGGTATCTCTGCAAACCAAAAGCTCCCGGCAAGTACCCGGTGCTGTTTTCGCCCCCAGGAGCCGGTATAAAACCGGGTAGCCCCAGCACGGCGTTCGCCGATCAGGGTTTTATCAGCCTCAGCATAGAAATCCACGGCATCTCGCCTCTGCTGGATGCAGATACCTACAAGAACATCAGCAATGCCTTCGGCGATTACTGGTTTAACAAGCTGGATGACCGCGATAACTATTACTACAAAAGTGTGTACCTGGGCTGCGTACGCTCCCTTGATTACCTGTGCAGCCTGCCCGAGTTTGACGGGAAGAATGTGGTAGTGACCGGCGGAAGCCAGGGCGGGGCGTTGGCCGTTGTCACCGCTGCCCTTGACAAAAGAGTAAAGGCGCTCGCGTCTTTTTACCCGGCTTTGAGTGACATGACTGGTTACCTGCACGGTAGAGCGGGCGGCTGGCCCCACCTGCTCAGCCCTCGGTATGCCGCTACTACCAACACACCCGCCAAGATCAAGACCATTGGGTATTATGATGTGGTCAATTTCGCGAAGCAGGTAACGGTGCCGGGCTTTTACTCCTGGGGTTACAATGACAATACCTGTCCGCCTACGTCGGTGTATGCGGCCGTGAATGCAGTGAAAGCGCCCAAAACAGTTGTCATTACTCCTATCACCGGCCACTGGCGTTTTGAGGAAACCAACCAAGAATCAATAGAGTGGCTGAAGCAGCAGTTGGTGAAGTAACACTTATTGAAACCGTTCACCAAAGCAGAAGCGCCAGCTCTTTGGGGTCATATCAAATCACTAAGGACTTTCTATCTGAGGCCAGGCAGATAGCTTCTGGCGCAAGCGGAAGCTTGCGCCAGAAGGCGGACTTGTTTCTTCGCTTCTTTTTCTAAAATGACTTGAAAACGGATGAGGGTTTTGGAGTAGATTATTTCACGGCCACGTCCCAGACTTTGGCTCTCCGGGATTTTCCGGCCGGGCCTTCTACCCACAAAGTCACTACGTAAAGTCCTGCTTTTTCATAGGTGTGGCTGGGGTGCTGGTCTGCGGAGGTTTTCCCGTCGCCGAAGTCCCATTTCCAGGAAGTGATGGTGCCTCCAGATTCATCTTTAAAGAAAACCAGCCGGCGGTTCATGTCTACTACCTTAAACGACCATTGGGCTTCCAGCTTCTTTTTGAACTTGTCTTCCAGCGGCATCAGGCGGAAGGGCAGTAGGAAAGAGGCATTGCCGTACATGGTGTGTTCTTTGGATAGGTTCCAGAAAGCGTGCTGCTTGCTGTTTACATCATCATAGTCCAGAACCGCCCAGGCGAGGCCCACGTTTTTGTTTTCCACCAGTTGGGTTTCCACGGCGCGGGCTGGTCCTTCGGCACCGGCGTAGTCAAACGGGGTAATCCAAAATTCCAGAAGCAGCTTGCCAGACTCGCCGGGCCGGAATTTGTAATCATACGCGAAGTTGGCATAGGGGAGGTCTTTGATCCAGGGTTGGCTGCCCCACGCCAGAGCCCAGTCTTTGCCCTCAGAAGGGGTGAAGATGTGGTAGTTCTGGGCGTGCACACCATGAAAGGAAAAGTAGGCCTCCATGGGGTCCAGGCTCTTGTTGGGGTGGAACCGGTCAATGAGGGGACCGCCAGATTGGTCGCCGTCTACCACAATCTCGAAGATATCATTGTGCAGGTCTGGGTGGGTGAAATCCCAGTAATTGTCATAGGCTTCGTAGAGGAAGTACAGGCGGTTCAGCCCTTTTACCCAACCCACTTTTACTTTCACCTCCAGGTTCTTGGGGTCTGGTTTGCGGGATTTGTCGGTGTCTTCTTGCAGTTGGTCCATGCCCACCGTGTAAGACTCCGGCACCATGCTCCAATCGTCTTTGTTTCCGTCTATGCGGGGAATCATATTGGCCGGAAACTGGAAGATTTTGTAACTGCGGTTCTCCTGCCCAAAGCCGGAAATACTTCCCAGCAAAACACACGCGAAGAAAAGGAAACAAGATTTTACCATTGAAGTGGTTAGCGGCATGGACGTGAAAAGTAAGTTTTGAATTTTGAAGCTACGCTGATAGCTGAAAATACCGAGTTCCGTTTCAGAGCTGTTTTTCTAATTCGGCTCTAAAACAAGCACATTCAAGCGATGCCTTTGAGGGTACTATCTAGTGGTTGAACATTGAACAGAGCGGGGCCACTTTGCTGATCACCGGACATTGACCCAAGCCCCAAAGCCCTATCTCAAGCCTGCTTGTCGCTTACGCGCAGGGTGTCTCGTTACTTAGCATTGGTGAAGTTGCGTACGTTTTCATGGATGTGCTTTTCCCCGTGAATGGTGTTAGCCGTGACGTTTTTCACTGATACGTTTTGGATTGGCAATTCTTTTTGTCCTACAATTTTGGAAAGGAACTTGACGTCTGTGGCCGCTAGATTATCCAGGTGAATATCGCTGATGGGGGTGAGTCTGCGCACTACGGTGGGAACCAGGTTGCGCCATTGGTAGAGCACATCCGTATCAATCCCTAGTATGCCCTGGTCAATTTTGCCTGCCTTGATGTTGCTGATGTAGATGTTCTTGACGTGACCGCCCATGCGTTCATTGGTTTTAATGAATACCAGGTGGTTTAACTTGGCACCGTCTACCACCGTGCAGTTGTCCATGAAGACATTTTCAATGCCGCCAGATAATTCGCTGCCCAAAGCCAACAGTTGATGGCCATTTTTCACCACGCAGTTCCGGATGACGATGTTCTTGGACGGAGTCTTCAAACGCCAGCCCTCCGGGTTCCGGCCTGATTTGATGGCAATCGCGTCATCGCCTTGGTCAAACGTGCAGTTCTCCACTAAGACGTTCTGGCTCATCTCGGGGTCAATTCCATCGTTGTTGTGGCCGTGGGCGTACACCTTGATGTTCCTGATCACTACATTCTTAGACAGATACGGGTGGATGGTCCAGAAAGGGCTGTTTTCAATGGAGATGCCTTCCAGTAAAATATTCTCGCTTCGGTTAAACTGGATAAATTGGGGCCTCAGGTTAGCGGTGTCATTCACCATCTGTCGCTCCTGTACGGGAGTGTACTGGAATGCCAGATTATAGAGCCGCTTAATGCTTTCCATGTGCGGTTTAGGACGGGAGAACCAGGTTTTCCAGACATCCATCTTTGCTTTTAGTTCACCCTCGCCCGTTATGGCTATGTTTTTACAATTATAGGCGTAAACCAGGGGTGAATAATTGTAGCACTCCATGCCTTCCCAGGTAGAATGTACCGCCGGTAAGTAATCAGCGGGGTCTTCGGAGAAAAGCAGAACGGCTCCTTTGTCTAAATGCAGGTTCACGTTGCTTTTCAGATGCACCTTGCCGGTTAGCCATTCACCCGCCGGAATCACTACTACGCCGCCTCCTAGTTTAGATGCCTTGGCAATGGCTTGAGCAATGGCCTGAGACGTTTTCTGCTTGTCTCCCTTTACCGCTCCAAAATCAGTGATGGGCATTCTCTGGCATTTACTGAAATCCGGTACTTTAATGTTTGGCATGCTGAAGGGGGTTTTTACTTTTACCTCGATCAGGGTTACGCGCCCATTTTTCTGGAAAGAGGTTAAAAGGAAGGAGCAGAGTAGTACTAAGTACAGCGGTACGTTTTTCATGTGGAATTTTCTAAGCGTTTCAGAAGAAGGTGTTCTAATTGATGGCAAACAGGTTACTTACTTTGTAGAAAACATTACAGCGCTGTCATTGATCTCGTATGTATTGCCTTTGAGTAAATTGATGATCTCGGCTCCGGCTAATAACACCGGGCCGTAACCGTGCGCCGCGTACACGTTGATAGGGCGGTAAAAGTAGAACGCCGGGTCAAAGGCCATGCCGGTGCCCACGCAGGTGCCTTCCACTTGTCCTTTATCGTTGACTTTGGTGGCCACGGCATTCCAGGCCAGCAGCACCATGGGGCCGTACGCTTGTTTGTCCAGCCAACCTTTGTTAATAGCGCGGGCGATGGAGTAAGTGTAGATAGCGGTAGCCGAAGTTTCTAAGTAGGAGTTGTTGCGGTCAATGAGCTGGTGCCAGAAACCTTCGCCGGACTGGTAGGCGGCCAACCCTTTCACGTGGGCCCGTAATTGCTCCAGCACTTTAGGGTAGCCGGGATGGTTCTGGGGCAGTACATCCAGGAGTTCTACCAAGGTCATCACGGCCCAGCCGTTGGCGCGCGCCCAATGGAACTGCGGGTGCGGGTCCATGCCTTGTACCCAGCCGTGCATGTACAAGCCTTTCTCTTTGTTGAACATGCGCTCAGAGAATTGCACCATTTGTTTCACGGCATCGTCATAGTACCGCTGCTCGCCGGTGAGTTTGCCCATTTGCGCCAGCGCGGGTACGCTCATGAATAAGTCATCTAACCAGATGGTGTTAGGCAACGGTCGGTTACGAGCCAAGGTGCCATCTGCCAAGCGGAATTCCTGGTGGCTGATATAGTCCAGGTAGTTGTTGATGAGCGGGCGTAAATCTGTTTTCACCACATTAGCCCGGGTAGCTTTGATCATGGCAGCGCCCACGGCTCCGGCATCATCCAAGGCATGGGGAAGTAACACCTGCCGCATAGGCGTTGCCAGCTTGGGGTTTTTCTCTAGCGCTTTGCGGTAATAAGGGGCCAGATCGGCCAGGAAGCTTAATCTCTGGCTGGTGTAATTGGTGAACCGCGCATCGCCGGTGGCTTGACCGGCCAGTAACATGCCGGAGTAGGTTACGCCCCACTCGTAACTGGTGAGCCGGAAATCGCCTTGCTCTATGGCCGAGTTTTCGTTGAGCTTCTTAAAGTCTGTAACCTGCTTGCCCGTTTTCTTGTCTATGACCCGGGACGGAGTAACGGCATCCAAATACGCGTGCACGCGGTTCAATACCTTGGTCACGTCCCCTACTTTGGTAGTGCCATACGGGGTAGCATAATCGGGCTGCATGGCGTGCAGGGGCGTGTTGGTGTCAGAGACTTTGGCGGGAACTGTCTGGGCAGCGGCTCCTTGCCAGGCACCTGCCAACGCAAAGGCGAACAACGCTTTTCTGACTGTGTTTTTCACTTCTTGAAGCCGTTGCAGAAGGGCCGCCGCCGGTATCTGGTTCTTTTTTGCGTTCATGTTTTGCGTTCATGGTTTGCCAATAGGTTTTAGGTTCGAGCTTCCCTGTTCCAGCAGTAAGAAATGGGGAGCATGTGCCTAAGATAGAGGGGTACAAAGTAGAAAGGAATCTAGGGGAAGCTATCCTGTACTGTCCGGTGCCGGAAGGCGGGAGTACTGTTTTTGCGGGCGTTTTGTGAAAACTAGGGGAGAAATAAAAAGACCTCTGCCCAACCGGACAGAGGCCTTTCTGCGGAAAGCTGCTTTTCTACTTTACCTGCACCGTGACTTCGGCGGCTAATTGCCTGGCTAAATCCTGTACGTACTGCTGGAACGTAGCGGCATTCTTGAAAGCATCGTTGCTCAGTTCCCATCCGCCCACGGCATAATAGGTCACCGGTTGGTTGTCTTTTACCTTCATCTTGGCAAAATACCCTTGCGCCAGTCTACCTGACGTTGGGGCTTCTACAAAGCCCTGGTACGTGTCTTTAGGCAAAATAAGCGCCAGGCCCAAGATCCATTCTTTGTTGTAGGTTTCACGGTCATGGGTGAGCAATACTACCCATTTGTCTTCTACCGTAAACTCCTTCAGTTGATCGGTCCGGTCCAGGTTGTTCATCCCAATAAGCAGGAATTCATCGCCCTGCAGTCCTGAGATTTTGGCGGTGTTCTGGTAGGCGTACATGCCGGGCCAGATGGTGGGGTTTTCCTCTATGTGGTATCGGCGGTTGGTGCCGTCTGGTTTAAAGGAATTGTACTGCAGATGCGTTACGGAGCGTACCGGTCCTTCGGCCAGAATGTTGAAGCTGGTGCTTTCCACGTTGTTGATGGTGTCATTGGCGGTAACACCCAGGCGGTACAGGTTGTCCTTGATCATGAGCCCAAGTCCGCCAATGCCCGCCGAGTTGCCCACTGCCATGATGTCCCGGCCCCAGTCGGCCATGACGTGGTAATTGTCTTCCACCGCCCCGGCCGCGCTGATGCCTACTGTCTCAGGAGACATATAGGAAACCTTCTTCCCGAACAAGTCTTTGGCATTGCGGCCATCAAAGTAATGACGGAACGCTACCTTGTCGTTTTCCCAGGTAGGGCCATCGGTTTGGTAGGGCTGGTACCCGTAGCCGGGGCTTTTAGGTAACTGGTTCGCGTAGGTGGTGTCGCTGGTTTTGGGTTGCACCGGCGTGGTCGCAGAGGTACGCTTCCCGAACCGCACATTGGTGCGGGCCACGTAGTTGGGCTTGATTTCTGACCAGGCAAGTTTCAACGTCTGCTTTCCGGTAGCCGGAAGATTGGTGACGAAAAACAGTTCATCCCACTTCTTATCACCGTCTACATCATCAAGCTGTGCGGCCAACGTGTCTCCGGTTTGGGTTACTAAAACCGGAAAAGCGTTGCTGGCAGCCGGACTCTTCAGCTTGTCTCTTTTAACAGAAATGGCTTTGTCCTTTAACGCAACCGAAGAGGCATTGGTCAGCACAAGTTCCTGGGTAGACACGCAGGAAGCCAAGGAGCAGCTTAACGCGAAAAAGGAAAATAGGAGGCATTTTCTTTCCATTACAAACGGGTATGATTTATGAAGGGTAGCACTTGAAGTCACTTTCAAGAACGAAAGGTAAACAAGAATTAATGGCTTTGCCCGATGCAGCTGTGTTTAACCAAACCGAAAAACAGCAACGTCTACCAAGCTTTTGCCTGTAGTTGGTTTCTAAAGCAGCTTCTTTACTTGTACACCTTCGCCAAAGGTAAGATAGTGGCCGTAGCATACTATCCTGTTCTGCCCTGTTTTGAAAGGAAGCAGCTTTCGGTTTAAAAAAGAAAGCAGCTCTCGGTTTAAAAAAGAAAGCTAACAGGATAGTGCAGGATAGAAAGCGGAAAAAGATAGCCTACATTTCGGTTGATTGGAAAACCTTGTAGGATTACTTGCAGGGTATCTGGCTCGTTTTCGAGAAATCAGCGCTGAAACGGGGGCTTCAGCAAGTGCTTGCCACCGAACTTTCAGATAGGAAAGGGTCTGAAGCCGAGCAACCGAACGCCAAGTACAGTGACCAAAAGTAAAAACAGTAAATAACCATGTCTCAACACAAACTGCTTACCTCTGTTCTTGCCATTTTCCTGGTGTCTATCCTGGTGTCAGGGTTCACCCAGAAAACCAAGCCCACGCTCTACATCATCGGGGATTCTACCGTGCGCAACACCGGCGCAGGCTACGGCGGCTGGGGATCTTACATTGGCGAGTTGTTTGACACCACCAAGATCTCGGTGAGCAACCAGGCCATGGCCGGCAGAAGTACCCGCACGTTCATCAAAGAAAAGCGCTGGGAAAAGGTGCTGTCTACCCTCAAGCCCGGCGATTTTGTAATCATGCAATTTGGCCACAACGAGGGCAGCGTGCCCGATACCAGCAGAGCCGGTTACCGCGGCGTGCTCAAGGGAACAGGCGAGGAAACCAAGGAGCTTACCTGGAAAGACGGGGAAAAAGAAACCGTGCATACCTACGGTTGGTACCTGCGCAAATTTGTGAAGGAAGCCAAAGAAAGAGGCGCCACGCCCATTATTGCTTCCATGATTCCCAGAAACCAATGGAAAGACGGCAAGGTGCCGCGCGCCAGCAATGATTTTGGCAAGTGGGCCAAAGAAACAGCACAGGCAGAGAATATCTTGTTCATAGACCTGAACGAGATCACTGCCCAGAAATACGAAAAGATGGGACCAGAGAAGGTAAAAGCTTTATTCCCCTCCGACCACACGCACACCAACCCCCAGGGAGCCCGCATCAATGCTGAATCTGTAGTGGAAGGCCTTAAGCTGAACAAAAAGCATCCGTTGAATAAATATCTGAAGAAAAAGAAATCCTGATGTCTATCTCAACAGACGCTAGACCTCTATACACTTTAACTAAAAATCAAGACACCCACCATGGTTCGTTTCCAAAAAAAGAAAAGTAACCCGGCTCTCCTACTTTTCCTTTGCTTGTTGTTTTCTGCTTCCTGCGCCGTTTTAAAAACCAATAAGCAAAAGCCTACGCTCTTCCTTATTGGCGATTCTACGGTTAAAAATGGCAGAGGTAACGGAGGGGGAGGCCTTTGGGGTTGGGGCAGCTTTCTGGCCGAGCATTTTGACACCACCAAGATAAAAGTGGAGAACCATGCGCTGGGCGGAACCAGCAGCCGCACGTTCCGCACGCAGGGCCACTGGGACAAAGTGCTGCCTAACGTGAAAGCCGGTGACTTTGTGATGATCCAGTTTGGGCACAATGACAGCAGCCCACTCAACGACACGCTTCGGGCCCGCGGAACCATCAAAAATAACAGCGATGAGTCGCAGGAAATAGACAACCTCATCACTAAAAAGCATGAGGTGGTGCATTCCTACGGCTGGTACCTCCGCCAGTTTATTTCGGAAATCCAGGCCAAAGGCGCCACTGCCATTGTGCTGTCGCCGGTGCCCAGAAACACCTGGCGGAACGGCAAAGCCAACCGCAACGACCAGGATTACGGCAAATGGGCCGCCGAGGCAGCCAGCCAGAAGAATGCTCCTTTCATTGACCTGAACAGGATCATTAGCGAGCGCTATGAAAAAGAAGGCGAGCAAAAAGTAAAGAGCACCTACTTCAACACCACCGACCACACCCATACCATTGAAGCAGGCGCCAAGGTGAACGCCGCGGCTGTTGTAGAGGGCATCAGGCAGAACAAAAAGCTGGAGTTGAACAAGTACCTGCAGAAATCTGCCAAAACTGCCAGTTTGTAAATAGGCCAGAAGCTGTTGTGGTAAAGTAGGTCTGTTTTTTACCTCTTTTACCAAATTAGCCTTAGAAACCGCGCCCAGATTCTCTTTGCATGCAGAGCATCTTCCTAATGAAATTGGCACACGCTACTATTCGTTTGCTTTACCTGCCATCATGTTTTCCATCGATTTTCATAAAATCACCTCTAAAATGACAAACAGATTCATCTTACTGAAAAGCCTTTTCCTGTTCAGTTTCATCCTTATATGCAGTGTGGCGCAAGCCAAGCCGGAGAAGTTGCCCTCCAAGAAAAAGATCCTGAAAACCCTTCGGCTCACAAACGACTACTTTATGCAGAAGTGGCCTGATCCGGGGAAAGAGATTGTGACCAATAAAACCCGGCCCAGCAACATCTGGACCCGCGGCATCTACTACATTGGCCTCATGGAACTGTACCGCTCAGACCCGCAGCAGCGCTATTATGATTACGCGGTAGATTGGGGACAGAAACACAAATGGGGCCTGACCGGTGGCGACAACGTGCGTCATGCGGACTACCAGACCTGCGGCCAGACGTACATAGACCTCTATAAAATAGATCCGAAGCCGGAGCGCATTCGTTCTATCAAAGCCTCTATGGATAACATGGTCAACAGCACCAAAGTAGATGACTGGACCTGGATTGACGCCCTCATGATGGCGATGCCCTTGTATACCCAGTTAGCGCAGGTGTACCCAGAAAGTGCCGACGGCTACTACAAAAAAATGCACGAAATGTATCTGGCCACTAAAGATGAGATTGGCGGGGGGCTATACAATCAGGAGCACGGTCTTTGGTGGAGAGATAAAGATTTTGTGCCGCCGGTAAAATCACCGAACGGGAAAGACATCTACTGGTCCAGAGGCAACGGTTGGGTAGTAGCTGCGCTGGTACGGGTGATGAGCATGCTTCCCAAAGACCACCCCAACTACCAGGAATACCAGAAAACGTACCTGGAAATGATGAAGGCCCTTGTCCCGCTTCAGCGGGAAGATGGCTTCTGGAACGTGAGCTTGCATGACCCCAATCATTTCGGCGGAAAAGAAACCTCCGGTACCGCCTTGTTTGCCTATGGTATGGCCTGGGGCGTGAACAACGGCTTGCTGGATAAGAAAACCTACACCCCCGTTGTTGCCAAAGCTTGGAATGCCATGACCAAAGATGCCGTGCACCCTAACGGTTTCCTGGGCTACCTGCAGGGCACCGGCAAAGAACCCAAAGACGGTCAGCCGGTAAGCTATACCAGTAAACCAGATTTTGAGGATTACGGCTTAGGTTGCTTCCTGTTGGCTGGCACCGAAGTGATGAAAATGAAATAGTGGATACTGCAAAAGGGCTACTTTCTAAACGGGGGCGGCTCGCTTGTTTTGTACGCCGCATAGGAGTAGCAGCCTAATGTCTTTCTGTGAAACATGATCCTTCCTCCCCAAAAGCAAACCTTTGTTTTAGGCCTGTTTTCAGAAAACACGCTTAAAATAAAGGTTTCTTACCGTAGCCTTTAAACACCACCGCCTTGGGCAAACGGTTACAAACAGCCACTTTCTTACATCCAGACAGAAGAGTAACAAACATGATAAACGTGAACAGATGGGGCAAAATGACGGCAGCCCTCTTTTTAATGACCACCGTCGCTTATGCCCAAAAGACTTCCTTCAAGTTCGATTTTGGTGGGAGCAAAGTAGCTAAAGGATACACTGGCGTTTCTGCTTCCACTGTTTACTCAGAACAATTAGGATACGGGTTTGATCCGGCTACTCCGGTAAAAGCACTTGACCGGGGCGGGAAAGATGCTTTGAACGGAGATTTTGTGACCAGTGCCACGCCTTTTTACTTCTCGGTGGATGTGCCGGAGGGCAACTACAAAGTCACGGTTACGCTAGGCGATCTGAAAGGGAAAACCACTACAACGATTAAAGCGGAATCACGCCGCCTGATGCTGGAGAACGTGCAGACCAAGCCGGGAGAACTGGTAACCAAAACATTTATCGTCAATATCAAAGATCGGAAGATAAACGGTACCAAGCAGGTAAGCCTAAAACCGAGGGAACTGACCAAACTGGACTGGGACAACAAACTCACCCTGGAGTTTGACCTGCAACCTGCCTTGGTTGCGCTGGAGATTACCAAAGTAGAAGACCAGATCACCGTTTATTTGGCCGGGAATTCTACCGTGGTAAACCAGAACGAGGAACCCTGGGCTTCCTGGGGACAGATGATTCCCCGTTTCTTCAAGCCTGGGGTCGCCATTGCGAACCACGCAGAATCTGGCTTGTCACTAGGAAGCTTTATCAGCAGTCACCGCCTGGAGAAAGTATTAAGCGTGATAAAACCAGGAGACTATCTTTTCGTGGAGTTCGGACATAACGACGAGAAAGAAAAAGGCCCCAATTCTGGTCCTTACAAGTCTTACACCGAGCGACTGCAGCTGTTTGCCAAAGAGGCGAAGCAAAAAGGCGCGCACTTGGTGATTCTTACCCCAACGGCTCGTCGGTCTTTCAATGAGCAAGGCCAGATGACCAACTCGCACGGTGATTACCCAGATGCGGCCAAAAAAGTAGCTCAGCAGGAAAATGTCCCGCTCATTGACCTCACTACCCAAACCACCACTTTGTATGAAGCCTTGGGGGTGGAAGGGTCTAAAAACGCATTCGTTATCTACCCAGAGCAAAACCTGAACGATAACACGCACTTCAATCCGTACGGTGCCTACCAGATTGCCAAAATAGTAGCGGAAGGAATAAAAGCGAATAAACTGAAACTAGCCGATTACCTGGTAGAGATGCCGGCCTATGATCCTAAAAAGCCAGACGCTTTCAAGAGCTTTCAGTGGCCGGCCAGTCCTCAGTCCAGTTTAGTGAAACCAGACGGTAATTGACAAGAAAGACTATATTATTTTGTCATCCTGAAAGGATCTTGTGGGAAGGCTAGAACTACAAATTTGAACTGCTACTGCCGTTCGCAACCAAGATCCTTTCAGGATGACACCAATGAAAAGCGTCTTATTGTTGTTGACTTCGCGCTAGAAGCTGCGTCTATCAAAACTGCCCAACTCTGTTCATGCCTAAGCTTACCCAACTCGTCCTGCTCTCGTTTCTACTGTTTTCTTTGAAGGTTTCTGCCGCCGTTCATTATGACGTGCGTGCCTTTGGGGCAACCGGCGACGGCACCACCCTGGACTCAGAAGCCATTAACAAGGCCATTGAGGCTGCATCCAAAAAAGGAGGTGGTACCGTTTATTTTCCGGCGGGAAAGTACCTGAGTTATTCCATTCGGTTGAAAAGCCATATCAGTCTGTACCTGGACCAAGGGGCCACTATTCTGGCGGCAGCGCCCCAAGGAGACAAAGGGTATGATGCACCCGAGCCTGGTCCCGATAACAAGTTCCAGGACTTCGGCCACAGCCACTGGCATAACAGCTTAATCTGGGGCGAGAATCTGGAGAACATCTCTATTCTAGGGCCGGGCACTATTTACGGCAAAGGCTTGACCAGGGAAGGGCCCCACCGAGCACCCATCGGGAACAAAGCCATTGCCCTGAAACTCTGCCGCAACGTGATTCTGAAAGATTTTACCATATTGTACGGCGGCCATTTCGGGATTCTGGCCACCGGCGTAGATAACTTCACCATTGATAACCTCAAGATAGACACCAATCGTGACGGCATTGACGTGGATGCCTGCAGGAACGTGCGCATTTCTAACTGTACCATCAACTCACCCTGGGACGATGCCATCTGCCTGAAAAGTTCTTACGCCTTGGGATATGCCCGAGCCACGGAGAACGTGACCATCACCAACTGCCAGGTGAGTGGTTTTGACCGGGGCACGCTGTACAACGGCACGTACCTGCGCAACGAACCCCACCTAGTCCCCGACCATGAAGGCCCAACGGGCAGAATCAAGTTTGGTACTGAATCTAACGGAGGTTTCAAGAATATCACCATCTCCAACTGTGTGTTTGAGTACTGCCGCGGATTGGCGCTGGAAACGGTAGACGGCGGCTTGCTGGAAGACGTGACTATCACCAACGTCACCATGCGGGACCTCATCAATTCGCCTTTATTTTTGCGATTAGGGGCCAGAATGCGCGGCCCAGAAGGAACTCCCATTGGTAAATTGCGCCGGGTTACCATCAGTAACCTGAACGTGTACAATGCAGATTCCCACTTTTCTTCTTTAATTACCGGTTTGCCTAATCACCCCATTGAAGACATCACCCTAAAAGACATTAGAATCTATTACCGGCCCATGGATTCTGCCGCAACCCAAATCCCGGAGACGGTGCCTGAAAATGAAAAAGTGTACCCTGAACCAGCCAAATTCGGAATTATTCCAGCCTATGGTTTTTTTATTCGGCACGCTAAAAAAGTGCAGCTAAGCAACGTGGAAGTCAAGTTCCTGGGCAAGGAAACACGCCCCGCTTTTATTTTGGATGATGTTTCAGGCATTGAGCTAACCAACGTGGAAGCGCAAAAAGCCGGGAAATCTCCCTTGCTTGTACTGAAGAACGTGTCAGCTATTTCTGTCTCCGGAAGTGCTTCTATGAAGAATATCAGGAAGAAAAGAGTGAAGCAGAAAAGCTTTTAAACATCATTTATATCTTAGCAACCCTCCTGCAAATACCCTAGCGTAATACTATGAGAAGCACCTTTGGCTTTATTTTATTTTTCATTTCTTTGGTTTCTTGTACAGTTTCTAAAAAACAGGCCGTAAACGAGGAAGTCTATCTGTTCTCCTACTTTAAAGGAAACGGGGACGGTCTGCACCTGGCCTACAGCCTGGATGGCTACCAGTGGAAAGCCCTGAAAAATGATTCTATTTTTCTGAAGCCTACCGCTGGCAACGACAAACTCATGCGTGATCCCTGTATCATAAGAGGCGGAGATGGCAAGTTTCATATGGTCTGGACGGTGAGTTGGAATGAGAAGGGAGTAGGCTACGCCAGTTCAGATGACCTGCTGCATTGGTCAGAGCAACAGTTCATTCCCGTGATGGCGCATGAAGAAAAGGCCCGCAACACATGGGCCCCGGAAATCACGTATGATGAGCGCAGCAAGGAATACATGATCTACTGGGCCACTACCATCACCGGCCTTTACCCCGAAACCCAGTCAGAGAAAGATGCCGGGTACAACCACCGCATGTACTACACCACCACCAAAGACTTTAAAAGTTTCAGCCCCACCAAGCTGCTGTATGAACCGGGCTTTAACGTGATTGATGCCACTATTGTGCAGGACGGCAAGCGGTACGTCATGTTCCTGAAAGACGAGACCCGTGAACCCGCCCAGAAAAACCTGAAAGTAGCTTACAGCCAGAAACTAACCGGTCCTTACACCGCTGCCAGCGCACCCATTACCGGTAACTACTGGGCCGAAGGGCCTACTACCTTAAAATTGGGTGATACCTGGCTGGTCTACTTTGACAAATACACCTTGAAAAGCATGGGCGCCGTGCAGTCTAAAGACCTGAAGACCTGGGAAGACATTTCTGACAAGATCTCTTTCCCCAAAGGCATGCGGCATGGCACCATCTTCAAAGTCACCAAGCCAGAATTTGAAAAGCTGTTGCAATAGGTTGCGTAACCGGTGAAATCTGACTGATTACTTCTGGTGAATTACAACCTTTGGCAAGTGCAAAGCCTCTGTTTTATTCACTGCAATTAAAAGCAGTGAATAAAACAGAGGCTTTTTGATGATAGAATTTATGCATCGCTACATTGGCAAAGAGGAAAGAGCATCATCAATAAAGTCAACTAATTACCAGAACTGCTAAAGTTGCCGCACTAAAGAAATCAGAAAAAATCACTTACCTGCCATGACAGTACAGGATAGTGTTGAGTTGACATTATTCTATCTTGAATCATCATTCATTCTAGACCCACGTTATGCAGGCAATTCTTGGCGTTATTTTCCACTTTATTGGCGGTTTCGCCTCCGGCAGTTTTTACATTCCTTTTAAGAAAGTTAAAGATTGGGCTTGGGAAACCTACTGGTTAGTAGGCGGTATTTTCTCTTGGCTTATTGCTCCTTTTGTGGGGGCGTACCTCACCGTTCCAGATTTCATGAGCATCATCGGCGCCGCCGAATCTGATACCGTTTTCTGGACCTATTTGATGGGACTTTTGTGGGGCATTGGCGGACTCACCTTCGGGTTGGGGATGCGCTATTTGGGCGTGTCATTGGGCCAAACGTTTATTCTGGGCTTTTCGTCGGCCTTTGGGGCTTTGGCGCCACCTATCTATAGAGACATTGTGGGCACCAACAATGGGGAGACGTTCACGGGCATGCTGGCCAACACCGGCGGACAGGTAGTATTGTTGGGTATTCTCATCTGTCTGGTGGGTATTGCCATTAGCGGAAAAGCCGGTATGATGAAAGAGGGCGACATGACCACGGAGGAAAAAGCGGTGGGGGTGAAGGAATTCGATATTAAAAAAGGATTTACGGTAGGCATCATCTCCGGTATTTTGAGCGCTTGCTTCAACTACGGCATAGAGGCGGGTAAACCGATGGCGCTGGAAGCGGTGCAGAACGGAGGCAACCCCTTGTTCCAGAACAATGTCACCTTCGTGGTGATTCTCTGGGGCGGTCTTACCACCAATTTTATCTGGTGCATGATCTTGAATGCCCGTAACAGGACCTTCGGCGACTATGCCAAGAAAAGCGCTCCTTTGCTTAGAAACTATCTGTTCTCAGCCTTGGCCGGCGTCACCTGGTATTTGCAGTTCTTCTTCTACGGCATGGGCGAAAGCAAACTGGGCAACGGCGCCAGTTCTTGGATTCTGCACATGGCCTTCATTATCCTGATTTCCAATGTATGGGGTATAGCTCTGGGTGAGTGGAAAGGGGTGCAACGCAAAACCTTCAGAACCATTCTTACAGGTGTGGCGGTGATCATGCTCTCCATTGTGGTGGTAGGAATAGGAAACTCTTTGTAACAAGTACAACTGTTTTGCGGCCGCTTTTAAGAAAACAGGCGCAAAATATAAATAAGTAATTCATTCAAAATTTTTAGATATGTCAGAAGTAACGTCAAACACAACATTCAAGCACGTAAGCTACCTGTGGGACGAGGCCAAAGCGGCCGAAATGGAGGGCGACGAAGTAGCGCTGTTGATTTACCGCTCTAACCTGTTGGGTGCT
Source organism: Rufibacter sp. JT3400010 (assembly GCF_054956755.1). Classification (NCBI taxonomy): domain Bacteria; kingdom Pseudomonadati; phylum Bacteroidota; class Cytophagia; order Cytophagales; family Hymenobacteraceae; genus Rufibacter; species Rufibacter sp. JT3400010. The sequence goes on from NZ_JBUDXA010000023.1 coordinate 71,992, forward strand.
GATCTGCGCCTGACAAACTACGGAGGTGGCAACACGTCCTGCAAGACCACAGCCAAAGACCCGTTAACGGGAAAAGAAACCGAGGTGATGTGGATCAAAGGCTCCGGTGGCGACATCGGGACGTTGAAGAAAAGCGGGTTGGCGGCTTTGTATGTAGACCGTCTGAGAAGCCTGGAGAACGTGTACCGCGGCATTGAACACGAAGACGAGATGGTGGAGCTTTTCAACCACAGCATCTTTGATCTGGCTTCTAAAGCTCCTTCTATTGATACGCCTTTGCACGGCTTCCTGCCGTTCAAACACATAGATCACCTTCACCCAGATGCAGCCATTGCCATTGCGGCGGCTAAAGACGGCAAAAGAATCACTGAAGAATTGTTTGGCGGAACCATTGGCTGGGTAGATTGGCAACGTCCAGGTTTTGACCTGGGTCTGCAGTTACGTCAGTGCCTGGAAGAAAACCCAGGTATCAGAGGCATCATGTTGGGCTCGCACGGATTGTTCACCTGGGGTGACACGGCGTATGAAAGCTACATGAACACCCTGGAGGTGATTGAGCAGTGTGCCGAGTACCTGGAAGAAAATTACGCCAAAAAAGGCCCTGCCTTCGGGGGAGCCAGAATTGAAAGCCTGCCATCTGAGCAGCGTTTGAAACAAGCAGCTGCCTTGGCCCCGGTATTGCGTGGTTTCTGCTCCAGCGAGCGCCACATGGTAGGTCATTTCACCGATGATGCCCGCGTACTGGAATTCACCAACTCAAATGACTTGTCCAGACTGGCACCAATGGGTACCAGCTGCCCAGACCACTTCCTGCGCACCAAGATCAGCCCGCTGGTTTTAGACCTGCAACCCGGTGAGGACCTTTCTGATGTAAAAGCGTTGAAAGAGCGTTTAGCGCCTGCTTTTGAAGAATACCGTCAGATGTACACCCAGTATTATGAGTCTTGCAAGCACCCTAATAGCCCGGCCATCCGTGACGCCAATCCGGTTATCATCTTGTTCCCAGGCGTGGGTATGTTCTCTTTCTCCAAAGACAAGCAGACCGCACGCGTAGCTTCTGAATTCTACATTAACGCCATCAACGTGATGAAAGGGGCTGAAGCGATTTCAGAATACACTTCTTTGCCGCGCCAAGAGGCTTTTGATATTGAGTACTGGTTGTTGGAAGAAGCTAAATTGCAGCGCATGCCTAAGCCAAAAGCCCTTTCCGGTAAGATCGCTTTGATCACGGGTAGTGCTGGTGGTATTGGCAAAGCCATCGCGAAGAAGTTTGTGGAAGAAGGTGGTGTCGTGATTCTAAACGACATGAACGAAGAGCGTCTGCAAAGTGCGGGCGAGGAGTTCAAGAAGCAGTACGGCAAAGATTCGTATGCGACCGCTAAGCTGGATGTAACCAAAGCAGACCAGATTCAGGATGCTTTTGATGTGGCAGCCCTGGCCTTTGGCGGGATTGACATCGTGATCAACAACGCCGGTCTGTCTATCTCTAAAACCATTGAAGGCCACACTGAGAAGGATTGGGACTTGTTATACGATGTATTGGTGAAAGGCCAGTTTTTCGTAACGCAGGCTGCGGTGGAGGTAATGCGCAAGCAAGCCATTGGTGGTGATATCCTGAACATCGTGAGCAAAAACGCTCTGGTAAGCGGCCCGAACAACGCTGGTTACGGAAGTGCCAAAGCTGCCCAGTTGCACTTGAGCCGTCTGAACGCCGCAGAACTTGGTGCCGATGGTATCAGAGTAAACGTGGTGAACCCAGACGCGGTAATCTCTGACAGTAACATCTGGGCCGGTGGCTGGGCCGAAGGTCGTGCCAAAGCATACGGTATTACGGTAGAAGAACTGCCTGCTTATTATGCCAAGCGGACTTTGCTGAACCAAATCATCTTGCCAGAAGATATCGCTAACGCTTGCTTCGCCTTTGTGGGCGGATTGCTGAGCAAATCTACAGGCAACATGCTCAACGTAGACGGCGGTGTAGCCATGGCCTTCCCAAGATAATTTCTGATTGATTTGTTTTAGGGCTGTTTTTTCAAAAACGGCCCTAAAACTGTTTTCAAACTTTCTCTCACCTTAGGTGAGGTCCTAACGAACAAAGCCATGCAATTAGAAAAATATAAAATAGACGAATTTAACCATAGCCAGCAGGCGGAACATACCCGCAAGTTTGAGTTTCTGGCCGAAGGCCTCTCAAACGTAGAAGGTGTGCTGCAGAAGTTGGTGGATTTCCAGATTGCCATTCCTTCCTGGGCACTGGGCACCGGCGGAACCCGTTTCGGGCGTTTCTCCGGAGGCGGAGAGCCAAGAAGCCTGGAAGAGAAGATTGAGGATGTAGGTTTACTGCATGCCTTGAACCGCTCCAGTGGCGCTATTTCCCTGCACATTCCTTGGGACATTCCCCAGGATTACAAAGCTACCAAAGCTTTGGCCGCGCAGTTCGGACTGAAGTTCGATGCCGTTAACTCCAACACGTTCCAGGACCAACAAGGCCAAGGACAGAGCTACAAGTTCGGGTCTATGCAACACGTAGACAGAGCGGTGCGCCAGCAAGCTATTGACCATAACATTGAAGTAATCAAGCATGGTATTGAACTGGGTTCTGAGTCTTTGACCGTTTGGTTAGCCGACGGTTCCAGCTTCCCGGGTCAGTTGAATTTCCGGAAGGCCTTCCAGAATGTGCAGGAGTGCCTTCAGGAAGTGTACGCGGCCTTACCAGACAACTGGAAAGTATTTGTGGAATACAAAGCCTTTGAGCCAAACTTCTACTCCACTACCGTGGGCGACTGGGGACAGTCCTTGTTGCAGGTGAACAAATTGGGTCCTAAAGCTTACACGTTGGTTGATTTGGGTCACCACTTGCCAAATGCCAACATTGAGCAGATCGTTTCTTTACTCTTGATGGAAGGCAAACTGGGTGGATTCCACTTCAACGACTCTAAGTACTCAGATGATGACCTGACCGCTGGTAGCATCAAGCCTTACCAATTGTTCCTGATTTTCAATGAACTGGTAGAAGGCATGGATGCCCGCGGCATGAACCACGCCACCGATTTGGGCTGGATGATCGACGCCTCGCACAACCTGAAGGATCCATTAGAAGACTTATTACAATCTGTACAGGCCATCATGATCGCGTATGCGCAGTCATTGATAGTAGACAGAGTTGCTTTGACGGAGGCCCAGCAGAACAACGACGTGGCTCGTGCACAGGAAATCCTGCAGGATGCTTTCCGTACCGATGTTCGTCCGTTGGTAGCCGAGGCGCAGTTAAGAGCGGGCGGTGCGGCCAATGCATTACAGTTGTACCGTCAGTTGAAAGTACGCGAGAACCTGATTCAGGAAAGAGGTCTTAAGACTGTTTCTTCTGGTTTATAAGCTTTCTTCTTCTACCATTTAAATATTGAAGTGATGAGAGAATAGAAGCGAACCAATTGCTTTTATTCTCTCATTCACGCCTTCACTCAATCAGTCATTTATTCAGGCATGCAGAAGATACCGGTAATCGCCATCTTTGATGTGGGCAAGACAAACAAAAAGCTGTTCCTCTTTGATGAGCACTACAAAATAGTGTATGAGCGGTCGGCTAAGTTTATAGAGACGGTGGATGAAGACGGTGACCCTTGCGAGAACCTGGAAAGCCTACGGTTATCGGTGTTTGATTCTCTGCGTGATGTGTTTAAGCGCCCTGAGTTTGAAATTAAGGCCATCAACTTCGCTACCTACGGAGCCAGCTTCGTGTACGTAGATGAGGAAGGTAAGCCACTCACGCCGCTTTACAATTATCTGAAACCATATCCAGAGGATCTGCAGAAGCAGTTTTACACCACTTACGGCGGCGAGGAAAAGATATCGAAAGAAACGGCCTCACCCGTGTTGGGCAGTTTGAACTCAGGCATGCAGCTCTATCGGCTCAAGCACGAACAACCCGAAGTGTTTAAGCAGGTGAAGTACGCGTTGCATTTGCCTCAGTACCTCAGTTCCCTTATTTCCGGCGAGTTCTATTCAGACATTACCAGCATCGGCTGCCACACCAACCTTTGGGATTTCACCAAAGGCGATTACCATGCGTGGGTGGAGCAGGAAGGTTTACTGGAGAAACTGGCCCCAATTAAAAGGGGTGATGAAGCCGTGGAAGCCTCTTTCCCAGGGAATAGTTACAAAGTAGGCATTGGCTTGCACGACAGCTCGGCGGCATTGATTCCGTATCTAGTGAATTTTCATGAGCCTTTCGCGCTTATTTCCACCGGAACCTGGTGTATCACTCTCAATCCCTTTAACGCTTTACCGCTAACTGCAGAGGAATTGAAGCAGGATTGCCTAAGTTATCTGCAGTACAAAGGAAAGCCCGTGAAGGCCTCTAGGTTCTTCGGCGGGTATGAGCATGAACAGGAGGTGAAACGCATCGCGATTCATTTCGACATGAGTACGGCCGTGTTTAAAAACATTGAGTACAATCCAGAAATCATCCAGAAACTGCAAAGCGAGCAAAAAGCATCAAAGGAGACACAACAGAAAGTAAACGCCTTGCCTACCTCAGGGTTCTCAGAGCGTGATTTAACCTCTTTTTCCACAGGCATCGAGGCTTACCATCAGTTTGTCATGGACTTGGTGGTGCAGCAGGCTGCTTCCAGCAGATTAGTGCTGGAGGGTACCAATGTGAAGCGGATTTTTGTAGACGGGGGTTTCGGGAAAAATTCCATTTACATGAACCTTCTTGCCATGCACTTCCCCGAAATAGAAGTGTACGCCGCCTCTTTGGCACAGGCAACCGCTATCGGGACAGCCATGGCGATCCATCCAATTTGGAATACCAAACCATTCCCGAACGACATCATTGAATTAAAATATTACGCAGTAACGCACCAGGAGGCATAATATGACGGTAGGGCTTTTTATCCCTTGTTACGTTGACCAATTTTATCCCAACGCAGCCATTGCTACGCTGGAACTACTGGAGAAGGCCGGGGTAAACGTGGTCTACCCCATGCGGCAAACCTGCTGTGGGCAGCCCATGGCGAACTCTGGTTTTGAGCATTTAACCAAAGACTGTAACGAGCTTTTTGTGCAGAACTTCGCGCAGTTTGATTATATCGTGTCGCCTTCGGGTAGTTGTGTCTTACACATCAAGGACCATTTGCACTCAGACAAGCACGAAGACCAGGCACAAGCCCTTCGTGGCAAAGTCTACGAACTAGTAGAGTTTCTGACGGATGTATTGAAAGTAGAAAAGCTATCTGCCCGCTTTCCGCACAAGGTAGGTTTGCACCAAAGCTGTCATGGACTGCGTGGCCTACACCTGTCAAAGATGTCGGAACTGGTGGAGCCTACTTTTTCAAAGCCTGAGAAACTGCTGAGCATGGTGCAGGATCTGGAATTGATTCCGTTATCCAGGAAAGATGAGTGCTGCGGTTTTGGTGGTACATTCTGTGTAGCTGAAGAAGCCGTATCGGTGAAAATGGGCAAAGACCGTGTGGCGGACCATCTGCAGCACGATGCGGAATTCATTACCGGTGCCGATATGAGCTGTCTCATGCACATGGAAGGCATCTTGAGAAGACAGAAAAGTAATGTAAAGGTGATGCACATCGCCGAGATATTAAACGCACAGGAGGTAGGTTGATGAAGGAAGGACACACCAAAGATCACGCGGCCTTAGCCGATGATTTTAACCAGGACGAACCTCGGGTAAACTGGCACGATGAAACCCTTTGGTTTATCCGTGAAAAGCGCGACCGAGCTGCTTTCGCCATTCCAGATTGGGAGATGCTGCGTGAGACCGCTTCGCAGATCAAGTTTCATACGCTGTCAAACCTAAGCCAGTACCTGGAGCAGTTTGAAGCCAATGCCAAAGCCAATGGCATCACGGTGCATTGGGCCGCAGACGCCGAAGAGCACAACCAAATTGTGCATTCCATCCTGACGAAGCATGGGGTAACCCAAATGGTGAAAAGCAAATCCATGCTCACCGAGGAATGCCACCTGAACGACTATCTGGAGCAGCACGGCATTGAAGTAATTGACTCAGATTTAGGAGAACGCATTGTGCAGTTGGCCAAAGAGCCGCCTAGCCACATAGTTCTGCCCTGCATCCACTTGAAGAAAGAGGAAATCGGCGATATTTTCCATCAGCACCTGGGTACGGAGGCTGGTATGTCTAACCCCCAGGTATTGACGGAAACCGCTCGGCAACACTTACGCGAGACGTTTCTTACCCGTAAAGCTGCACTCACAGGAATAAACTTCGCCATTGCTGAGACGGGTGAATTTGTGGTTTGCACTAACGAAGGCAATGCTGATATGGGCGCGCACCTGGCAGATGTACACATCGCCAGCATGGGCATTGAAAAACTGATTCCCAGGCGGTCTGATTTAGGGGTGTATTTAAGATTATTGACCAGAAGCGCCACCGGCCAGCCTATTACTACCTATTCCAGCCATTTCAAAAAGCCTCGTCCTGGACATGATATTCATATCGTGCTGGTAGACAATGGCCGGAGTGTACAACTAGGCCGCGAAGACTTCCGGAACTCGCTTAAATGTATCCGCTGTGGAGCTTGCATGAACACCTGCCCGGTATATAGAAGGAGTGGCGGACACAGCTACCAATCAGCGGTGGCAGGGCCTATAGGCTCTATTCTGGCCCCCAACCTGGACATGAAGAAGCACGCCGATTTGCCGTTTGCGTCTACGTTGTGCGGTTCTTGCTCCAACGTATGCCCGGTAAAGATTGACATTCACAACCAACTCTACAAATGGCGGCAAGTCATTGTAAAAGAGGGCTACGTTGACCCTAAGAAGACCGTGAGCATGAAGGCCATGAACCTGGTGTTGTCTTCGCCTAGGACGTTTAAATTGTCGGGCAAGGCGGGAAGGTGGTTTATGAAAACGGTTCCTTTTTTGGTCAGTAATAAGATGAACCCCTGGTACAAACAACGCGAAATGCCGCAGCCACCAAAGGAATCTTTTGGCGAGTGGTACCGCAAAAACCGAAAAACCCATGAGTAGCAGAGATAGGATTCTGGCGGCAGTTTCTCTGAATCAGCCGGAATTAACGCCCCTACCGGAGGTGCCTTGTTTTCAGTTAGAAGCCCCGGATTTGGTGGAGAAGTTTACCCAGGTGGCGGTGAGCATTGGCAGTGGCGTTTTGCAGGTAAAGAGTTACCAGGAAATTCAGGATATTTTATCTAATGATTTTAAAATCCATCACAGGATAATCTCCCATGTGCCGGAACTAGCTTCGTTCGCAGACACTACGCTGCTAGAGGACCAGCATCGGCATAAATTGGAGAATGTGGATTTGGCTATTATAAAAGGACACTTCGGTGTGGCCGAAAACGGAGCTTCTTGGGTGACCGAAGATGTGTTAGGGCTGCGCGTGGTTCCGTTCATTTGCCAGCATCTGGCCATCATTCTGCCTAAGGACAGCATTGTGCCTTTAATGCATGATGCTTACGCGAAGATTGGAGCTGCGGAGTACGGATATGGCGTCTTCATTGCCGGTCCATCCAAAACGGCAGACATTGAGCAGTCACTGGTGCTGGGCGCACATGGCCCCAGAACGCTGACTGTATTTCTGCTGGGATAGAAAAAGGGTTTCCACGCCTGGTGGAAGCCTACAGAGAAAGTGAACGTTGAAAGAAAGCAGAACGCAGGCTATGGAATCACCTAAGAAAATTATTGCTGTGGCCATTAGGTATGGCATTGTGATACAACATGTGTTTTCTGACTTATATTCTGCTGTCCTGTTTCTTAAGAAAGGCGAAAGGGAAGGGAAGCACATCTCACTAGGAGCCTTTGATTCTGTCAGCGGAGTCGTTTACACGTTGGAAACAAGTAAGGGTACTGCCTCCCAAATTGTGCAGAAAGAAACGTTGAAGAGCTTTCTGGATTTAGGCCTTAACGCATCCAGAGTAGAGGTTTACTGAGGAACTAGAATTCGGGCTATCTCACTTAAAAACGGTGGAATAAGGCCTGTTGCCATTCTTTTGGCATAATCTATATCTAGGTGCTGCAAAGCACCTTTTCCGTTTGCAAGCATCACTTTAACTCTTTCCTAAATGATAAATAAATGATTCACAGATATTTACATAAGCTGTGTTTTCAGTATTTATACCTGTAAGTTCTTGAAAAAGTACCTCTTATTTTTTGCCACTGGGGTTTGAGCCTACCAAAATAAGGCGTAATTTTGCGACTTCATTCGGCAACCTCTTCTCCTCATGAATCCTACAGTTAAGATTTTCTCCGGCACTGCCTCAAGATACTTTGCTGAAAAAGTGGCAGATGCCTATGGCTTGCCCCTCGGTGACCTGACTGTGCAACATTTCTCTGACGGGGAAACTTCGGTTCACTTCAATGAGTCGGTGAGGGGTTGTGAGGTGTTTTTGATTCAATCTACTTTTCCGCCGGCAGATAATCTCTTCGAGTTGATGCTGCTGGTAGACGCGGCTAAAAGAGCCTCGGCGCACAAAGTGATTGTGGTCATGCCTTATTACGGGTACGCCCGCCAGGATAGAAAAGACAAGCCCCGGGTTTCCATTGGAGCCAAAGTGATGGCTAACGCCATTCAGTGCGTGGGCGCCGATAGATTGATGACCTGCGATTTACACGCCGGCCAGATCCAAGGGTTCTTTGATATTCCGGTGGACCATCTGGATGGCTCGGCCATTTTTGTGCCGTACCTGCGCAGCCTGGATTTAGGACAGGATCTGATCTTCGCCTCGCCAGACGTAGGAGGGGTGGTAAGAACCAGAAGCTTCGCGAAAGTATTTGGCGTGGAGATGGTAGTCTGCGACAAACACCGTAAACGCGCCAACGAAATTGCCTCTATGCAGGTGATTGGCGACGTGGAAGGAATGGATGTAGTATTGGTAGACGACTTGGTAGACACCGCCGGAACCATTACCAAAGCCGCGGAGTTGTTGCGTGACAAAGGCGCGAAAAGTGTACGGGCTATTGCTACCCACGGCGTTTTGTCTGGACCGGCCATTGACCGCATTGAGAATTCTGTGTTAGAAGAACTGGTGATTTCAGACACCATTCCTTTGAAACGTCAGTCTTCCAAAATCAAAGTATTAACGTTCTCGGACCTGTTTGCCCGGGCCATCAGCAACGTAGTAACCCACGATTCCATCAGCTCGCTGTTTATTTAATTGCTGATTGTTAATTGTTGATTGTTGTTTTGGGAAAAAGTTGTTGGTGAAAACACCAATAATGGCTAAAAAGAAGGGTGCCCTTGTTGGTGTTTTCACCAACAAGCAGAAAGGCAGAAGAAATACAGAAGTCTAGCGTCTAACATCTGGCTGCTAGCATCTTCTTCAAAAGAGTTTTTTCATTTTTTATTTATATTCATTTTTATGCAAAGCTTAGAGATTATAGGGTTTAAAAGAGCAAATCTCGGTAAATCCGAAGCCAAAGCGCTTCGTGAGGAAGCTCAAGTTCCATGTGTGTTGTACGGTGGTTCAGAGCAAGTTCATTTCTCATCACCTGCTATCTTGTTCCGTGACTTGGTTTACTCTCCAGAGGTTTACCAGGTTGATTTGAACATTGAAGGCACGCACTACAAAGCCATCATGCAAGACCTGCAGTTTCACCCAGTAAACGAAATGTTGCTGCACGTGGACTTCCTTTTATTGCAAGACGAGAAAGAAGTGAAAGTTGACGTTCCAGTACGTTTCACTGGTACTTCTCCAGGAGTTATGGCCGGTGGTAAACTGGTGACCAAACTGCGTAAACTGCGCGTGAAAGCTCTTCCAGCTAACCTGCCAGATTCAATCGCGGTGGACATCTCTGACCTGGAATTAGGTAAGTCAATTAAAGTGAACAAAATCGCTCCTGCGAACTACACTATCTTGACAAACCCACTTTCACCTGTGGCTACTGTAACTATCCCAAGAGCTCTGAAAAGCGCTCAGACCGAGGAGAAAAAAGGCAAGAAATAGTCTTTGGCTTTCTGATGTATTTGAAAATCCTGTTCTGCCTTGGCAGGGCAGGATTTTCTGTTTTAAGGCTGTTTTGGAGAGACAAGCCTATTACCAATATCATATCGTTTTTGCGCTTGACTTCGGAGAAATTGGAAGGTGTGCATGCCGTTTGCTATTTCCTTGGCTTGTCTGCTTTTCTAGGGTAAAAGTAGGTGCATGCCTTTTACCTGCTGCTAGCGTGGCGGTGGGTTGATGCGGTGCCATTATGCTTTGTTGTTGCATCTTTTCCCTCCGTGCGCTCACGGCCGCGAGGCCCCGTCTTCCCCTCGCGCACTGCCCTTTCGGCCTGAAGTGTCCTTTGCTCTTATTTGGTGTCTGTCTAGGGCCAAAAGCGAGGCGCGCTCAGGAAAGACTGGAACTGGGGAAAGTAGTGGAGGCGGTGATGGGAATGTGTATTCTCCTCCTTGGCAGGGCAGAATTTTCTGTTTTAAGGCTGGTTTGCCAATTTCAACAAGTAAACGCTATGGAGATTAGTGAACCAGAAAAAAATAGGGACAATCTCTTGTGGTTGCCCAATCAGGAGCGTTCCGTTTGCAGGGCACTTTCCTGAAATCAGCCTTGAAACGCTTTTCTGATTACGGCGGCTACCCGTTCCTGCTCTGAAAATGTAAGGTTAGAACCGGAAGGAAGGCATAGCCCACGGGCGAAAAGGTCATCGCTCACCTGGTTGCCGAAATAGTCACAGCCGCTATACAAAGGCTGCAGGTGCATGGGGTACCAAAGCGGACGGCTTTCCATGTTAGCGGCTAACAACTGGAGCCGAAGCGCTTCCGGGGTAAGCGGGCAGCCTTTCCTGATAGTGATACACGTAAGCCAGCGGTTGGAGTAAAATCCGTCGGGTTCCAGGGGCCATTCCAGTTCTTCCACGTCCTGCAATAACTGGCGGTACGTGTCAAATACCTTTCTTTTTTGCTGGATTCGGTCTTCTAAAACTTCCAGTTGCCCCCGGCCAATTCCCGCCAGAATATTGCTCAGGCGGTAATTGTAGCCCATAGACGTATGGTGGTAGTAGGGCAAATTGTCTTTGGCTTGCATGGCCAGCCAGCGGATCTGTTCAACCAAACCAGCATCAGCGGAAACCAGGGCTCCGCCGCCGGAGGTGGTGATGATTTTATTTCCGTTAAACGAAAAAACGCCTACTTTCCCGAAAGTGCCTAATAAACGTCCCTTGTAGCTGGAACCGAGGGCTTCGGCGGCGTCTTCAATGATGGGAACCCCGTACCTAGAAGTGATTTCCTGGATTTCTTGTAGGCGGGAGGGCATGCCGTACAGGTGCACCAATAGGAGGGCTTTGGGAAGTTTGCCGTTTTTGTGCCGGTTTTCCAAAGCTTGCTCTAAAGCAGTGGGGCAGAGGTTCCAGGTACTCGGTTCGCTGTCTATGAGCACCGGGGTAGCGCCTACGTACCGGATGGGGTTGGTGCTGGCTACGAAGGTGAAGGTAGAACAGAACACTTCGTCGCCGGGGCCTACGCCCAAGGCCAGCAACGCCAGATGGAGGGCAGCGGTACCAGAAACCAGGGCTGTAGCGGCAGCTACTCCGGTGTAGGCAGCTAGTTCCTGTTCAAAACCGTTGACGTTGGCTCCGGCCGTGGTAATCCAATTCTGGTCGAAAGCTTGTTGAATGTAGTGTTGTTCCCTGCCGCCCATGTGCGGAGGCGAGAGGTAGATAAAGTCTGAGGTTTGGCTCATGCAATCTGTTCAATGATACGGGCCGGAACCCCCACGGCGGTGCAGTAACTGGGCAGGTCCTTCGTGACCACGGCACCCGCGCCAATGGTAGTGAAAGCCCCTACTTTCTGGTTCTGTAAAATGGTGCTGTTGGTGCCTCCGTACACGCCGGTTCCCATCTTCACGCAGCCGCTTACCGCTACTTGCGGCATAAGCGAGCAAAAATCGCCGATCACCGCATCATGCCCAATGGTACAGGCCAGGTTCAGCAGTACGTGTCTGCCCAACGTGACGTTGGTTGTGAGCACGCAGTTCTGGCAAACGATAGTGCCCTCGCCCAGTTTGTTTCCCTGCTCTGGTCTGCAAATGACCGATGGGTGTACCAATACCGGAAAGTGTACCAAAGGATTGATTAGTCGGTCTGCTATATCTGTTTTGGCCTGGCAGTTTCCAATGGCCAGTACAGCATGTAAAGGGCTTTGGGTGGCATTTAGGTCTTCTACTGTGCCTAAGTACGGGTAGCCACAGATTTCAGGTTTTGCGGGAGCCGCATCGTCATAAAAACCAATTATTTCCCATTTAGGGGAGACATGGTTGATCTGGTGGAGCAGCATCAGCACCTCCCGGCCCAGGCCGCCGGCACCCACAATCGCAATTTTCTGTTTTCCGGTATTCATGAGGAAGATGAGTTGGAGGAGCCCGTAAAGCGCTCCATGGTGGCGGTGCCCGGGGCCGAGATGCCTTCGGGTTTAACTAAATGCTTGACGGTAAGCCATAGAATAAGTGCATCTACCCGCAGAGACACGTGCTCTACGTACCAGAGGTCATACCTGAATTTCTCTTCCCAGCGCAGCAGGTTGCGGCCGTTCACCTGCGCCCAGCCCGTAATGCCGGGCTTCACCTCGTGCCGCCGCGCCTGCTCCGGCGAGTACAGCGGAAGGTACTCCATCAGCAGCGGACGCGGACCTACTACGCTCATTTGCCCTAATAACACATTCAGCAACTGAGGTAGTTCGTCTAAAGAGGTTTTCCGGATGAATTTACCTAAAGGCGTCAAGCGCTGGGCATCGGGCAGCAGGTTCCCGTGTAGATCTTTGGCCTGCGTCATGGTCACGAATTTATAAAAAGGAAAAGGCTTCCCGTGCAAACCCGGGCGTTGCTGCCGGAAGAGTACCTGTCCGTCAAAGCCCAGCCACAGCACCACCGCCACCAGCAGCATGACCGGCCAAAGCAGCAGCAGGGCGCCTACAGCTAGGAGTAGATCAAGCAAACGTTTTCCGAAGGAAAGATACATGTGGTGTATAACTCAGTTTAGAAACTAGCGCTTTTTGCTTAAACCAAAGGGATTATACAACCTGTTGATATATGATTCCTGTTCCAACGCTTGGGTTAATGCTTCATTCAAGCTGCCTTCCAAAAGGGTAACTTGCGGGTTCTGCATTTCCCAAGTAGTTTTCTTTAGGCGATCTTTGGCTTCCTGAAGATATGAAATTGAAGAAGAAATAAGTTTTTTCATTTCTTCCTCCCTTTTTCTGGTAAGCTGGCGATTGTTTCTGTGTAGAATAAATTGATTCAGGAAATCAATCCCTTTGTTATAAGAAGTGTTTAGAGGTTGGAAGTTGTAATAGTCCACACCTTGCTTAAAAGACCGCAGATACTCCTGCTGAAAAGCATTGTCTATGCCGTGTGCTTCCATCCGTCTAACCATACCTTTCAACCTTGCGAGTTCATTGGCAGCCAAGTATTGAGCTAAGGTATCTGTAAATCGAAAGGAGACTTGTTGAGGCCTCAAAGAAGAGGATTCCTTCTGGAAGTCATGGGCCTTTACGGGCGAAGAGGATAATTGCCAAAGCGGGTCAAACGGGTAATGAGACCTGATCATTATCGCCGGAGCTACCATAAAGTATTGTTCATGGAATTGCTTTACAAAAGTATTCCCATCTACATAGCCCGCACCCCAAGTAGGGTCAAAAAGGTACCATTTCCCGTCTATTTGTGCCGCACACCAAGCATGGCCAACAAAGCTTACTAGGCCTTGTTTCTTTGTATAACCAGAAACAAAGCAGGCATTTACGCCAACTTTTGAGCAAAGCTCCTGAAAAACCTCGGCGTAGCCTTGGCAAACCGCTTTTTTGCTCTTTAAAGTGTAGTCTACAAGGCCTTTCCCAGAGCCGATGGCAGGAGTTAAGACTAATCCTTTCACGTCATAGGCTATGTTTTCTGCAAGCCACACATAAATTGCCCTTACCTTTTCTTGTGGTGTTTTAAATTCCTGGTCTATGAAATAGGATAGCTTTTCAACCGTAATGTCATGTTGCTGGGGCATTGACTTGATTTTTCTGTCAACTTCATAGAACAAAGGCTTTTTCTGTGCAACAGCCGATAGGGTCAGAGCAAAGCTGAAAAGAAAAATATAAAGGATTTTCATCTTTAGTAAGAGAAGTACCTGTTTGTTTGAATACTGATTTGAAAAGGGAATGCCAGAGGTGTTTTAGGTAGATTTTCCAGATGTCGCCCTGAAACGAAAGTACGATTCTCTGCGCAGATTCCCGTATTTTGCGCCCATGATTCAATTCCCGAACGCGAAGATAAACCTTGGTCTGCAACTGGTAGAGAAACGCCCCGATGGCTTCCATAACCTGGTTTCCTGCTTTTATCCCGTAAACTGGACCGATGCCCTGGAAATCGTTCCAGCAGAAGGCGAGGCTACTTTCACGCTCTCGGGCCTTCCGGTGCCCGGCGACCCTACCGCCAATCTTTGCTGGAAAGCCTACCAACTCCTGCGTCGGGACTTTGATCTGCCTGCCATCCAAATGCACCTGCACAAAGTCATTCCCATGGGGGCAGGCCTAGGCGGCGGCTCCGCCGATGCCGCGTTTACCCTCAAGATTCTGAACCAGCAATTCAGCTTAGGACTGACTGAGGAAGCCCTGGAAAACTACTCCCGCCAGCTAGGCAGCGATTGCGCATTCTTCATCAGAAACAAACCCGTACTGGCGGTAGAGAAAGGCGATGTGTTTGAATCTATCTCGCTTGATTTGACTGGCTGGCACTTGGTATTGGTGTACCCCAACCTGGCCATCAGTACTGCGGAAGCCTATGCCGGGGTTTCGCCCCGTTTTCCAGAGAAAGACCTCAAAACGTTGTTAAGCCAGGATGTCTCCAGTTGGAAAGAACAAGTCGTGAATGATTTTGAGCAAAGCCTGTTCCCCAAGTATCTGGTGTTGTCAGAACTGAAGGCGCAGTTGTATAAGATGGGAGCCGTGTACGCGTCCATGTCCGGTTCAGGGTCTACTATGTATGGGCTGTTCAAGACAATTCCAGAAGGACCATTGCCTTTCCCGGCTGAGTACTCAGTTTGGCAGGGCGTCCTCTAATTTGCGCTGCCGCCTATTAAGCACACTTTCCAGAATGGGGTGCAGAAACACGCTGAACAGAATAATAGCCGCCCCATAGTAAAATCCCGCCGACATCATTTCGCCTTCTTTGAAGATAAAGAAGGCCAACAGAATCCCATACACTGGTTCCAGATTCACCGTCAGATTCATGGTGTAGGCACTGAATTTCTGCATGAGTCTCACCGCAGCCGTATACGCGTACACCGTGCAGACCAGGGCAAGCACCCCAATACTTAGCACATCTACCCAAGTAAGGGCCAGTTGCAGTTCTCCGGTATCTGTCATAAACTGGCGGTAAAACGGAAAGAACAGGCAGGTAGCCAGCCAAGCCCCGGCCATTTCATAGCAGGTGATGGTAGTAGCCGCGTGCTGCTTAGTGAGCTTGCTGTTGATGATGGTAAAGCAGGAGGCCAGAAACGCCGAGCCCACCGCCATAGAAATCCCGATGGCATGGTCAAACTCAAACCGGAAGATGATGTACAGTCCTACCATAATGAGCAGGGCGAGCGCTACTTCATGAGGTTTGATTTTCTTGTTGGTAAAGATAGGTTCCAGAATAGACGTCCAGAGGCTGGACGTAGCCATGCCCGCCAAACAGATAGACACCGAGGAAACCCGTGCCGAGGCGAAGAACAGAATCCAGTGTGCCGCAATCAGGAAACCCACGCTCAGGATTTTGGTAATGTTGCGCCGCCCAATCCTGAAAGATTCCTTCCGCAGTTTAATAACCACCGCCAACGCCACGGCCGCCAGAATGGTCCGGTAAAACACCAACTCCACAGCCGGAATAGAGATGAATTTTCCTAAAATGGCCGTAAAGCCCCACAGCAAAATGATGAAATGAAGTTCCAGGAAATCTTTGAGGCGAGGCGTTTGCACGGAATTGAGTTGAGATTAGTTGATTTTGGGCTGTTTTCTGTAAACTGGCCGGAAAGCGGCCCCTTCTGGATTCATTCACTTCTGGCGTTGTGCCTTTGGATGCTGGGTAGTCTCCAGACTGTCCTCGCTGCCTCGCAGCGAAACCGGGATTGCTGGTCTTCTCTAGCGATGAAGTAGGTTCCGGTTCCTGGTTTCCGGCGAGCTTGTAGACTCGCTGCTTCACATGTCACCAGACCGGAGTCTCGCACCAGAATAAACAACTAGCCGTTATCTGGGCACCGTTCGGTACAGGATAACGCCAATCACGGAGAAAACTGCCAACGGAATGAAGGCAGCCACTTGCGGCGGAATTCCACCTACAGAGGCCAGGCTTCGGCTCATCATCACGAAGATGATGAATACGAACGCTAGCACAAAGCCCAAGGCAATCTGCAAACCTACGCCGCCACGCACCTTTCGGGAACTCAGAATTACCCCAATAATGGTCAAAACCGTGATGGCGAACGGATAACTCATGCGCTCGTACTTCTCGGTCATGTACATTTCCACATCAGTGGCGCCGCGCAGGATTTTCTCGTCAATAAGCTTGTTCAACTCAGCATTGGTGAGGGTTTCCTTGAGACGATATGTGCTGGCAAAGTCTTTGGGCAACAGGTTCAAGGTGGTGTCAATGGCACCGCCCTGCATCACCGTTTCCTGGTCGCCGTTGAAGGTGCGCAGAGTGTAGCTATCCATGTGCCACTTCTGCTTGGTGCTGTCCCAACGAATAGATTCTGAGGAAAGCTTCCTGATCAATTCCTGCTTCCGGATGGTTTCCAGGGTGAACTTGTACCCCACGTTGGCGTGGTTGTTATAGCTCTCCAGATAAGCATAAGCGTCTGGGCCAATGCGGAAGTGTACGTTACGGCCCTCAAAGGTATAGGGGTTCTTTACGTACTTGATCTCAAAGGCTACCCGCGTTTTGTTGGCGGTAGGAATCACATACGACGAGAAAAAAAAGATAAAGATCCCAATGACAACTGACCCGATAATGTACGGCACCAGCATTCGTTTGAAGGAAACCCCGCTGCTCAGAATAGCCACAATCTCGGTATGAGAGGCCAGTTTAGCCGTCACAAACACGGTGGCAATAAACACCGTGATCGGGCTTAGCATGTTGACGTAGTGCGGAATCATGTTCATGTAGTAATCAACCAGAATGACCTTCACGGAGAGGTTGTTCTGAATGAAGTCATCATTCTTCTCCACAAAGTCAATCACGCAGATGACCGCAATCAAGATGATCACCACAAACACAAACGTGGTCAGGAACTTCTTGAGAATGTAATTATCTAATAGCTTCAGTTTCACAGATCTTCAGATACGTGATTATAATCTTGTCATTAATTTCTTCACCATCTCGTCTTTCCAGGTCCGGAAAGTACCGGCAATGATCTGTTCGCGTGCCTGGCTTACCAGCCACAGGTAGAACGTTAAGTTGTGCACACTGGCAATCTGGGCACCCAGCATCTCGGTGGCGTGCATCAAGTGACGCAGATACGCCTTTGAGTAAAACGTGCTCACGTAGCCGCCCAGTTCCGCATCAATTGGAGAGAAGTCTTCTTTCCAACGCTCGTTCCTAATGTTGATGATGCCTTGCGTGGTGAACAGCATACCATTCCGTGCGTTTCTAGTGGGCAACACGCAGTCAAACATGTCTACGCCCAGGGCGATGTTCTCCAAAATGTTAGCCGGCGTGCCCACGCCCATGAGGTAACGCGGTTTATCAGCGGGCAGTATGTCGCAGACCAGTTCGGTCATCTCGTACATCATCTCCGCGGGCTCACCCACTGATAATCCTCCGATGGCGTTTCCGGGCCGATTTTTTGAAGCAATGGTTTCCGCACTCTGGATTCGCAAATCTTTGTAGGTACTACCCTGCACAATAGGGAACAGCGTCTGTTCGTAGCCATACTTGCCCTCAGTGCTGTCAAACCGGTCAATGCAGCGCTGGAGCCAACGGTGCGTGCGCTCCATGGAGTTGCGGGCGTAGTTGTAATCACACGGGTAGGGCGTACACTCGTCAAAAGCCATGATAATATCTGCCCCAATGGTGCGCTGTGTGTCCATCACGTTCTCGGGGGTGAACAGATGGCTGGAGCCGTCAATGTGCGAGCGGAACTTCACACCGTCTTCAATGATCTTGCGCGTGCCCGAAAGCGAGAACACCTGGTACCCGCCGCTGTCGGTGAGGATAGGGCGGTCCCAGCCGTTGAATTTGTGCAGGCCACCAGCTTTCTCCAGCACGTTCAAACCGGGCCGAAGATACAGGTGATAAGTATTGCCCAAGATGATCTGGGCCTTTACATCTTCTTTGAGCTCGCGCTGGTGCACGGCCTTCACGGTACCGGCGGTACCTACCGGCATGAAAATAGGGGTTTGTATGGTGCCGTGGGCAGTGGTCAATTCACCGGCGCGGGCTTTGGAAGCGGGATCTTTCGCTACTAAATCAAAGGTCATGGACAATGGGTAAAGTGCTGGAGAAGCTTTCTTTTAAAGTTTGGGGCGCAGTAGGTTACGCTCTTTGCCTGAACCTTGTCTTTCTCCAATTTGCAAAGATACAGATTGCCCTGCGGATAATCGCCACGCATTAAAATTTGGACTACTTTTGGTAAAGACCAACTTATAGCATAGTAACCCTATGAAAAGCTATTTAACGACCCTTGTGTTAGGTTCCTTTTGTTTTCTGACCATCTCCTGTGAGAAAAAGAATGCAGAAGGAGAGGAAGTGCAGGACGCTGCTGTTGGAAACTTACTACCAGATACGGTGTCTACCACTGGCTCTACTATTACCATTACCGAATCTACCGGCCCAGATACCAGTATTTACAAAAGGCCAGCAAAAAGCACCATTATTGATCCGGCCTTTCCGGAAGAAAAATTGTTCCATGCCTGGGTGAATGACATCCATGACCCTCATGCAGCCTTTGACATTACCAAAGATGGTTTCTTTGTGGTAGACTATGATGGTGACGGGAACATGCCCTTTCTGTTAAAGAAGGATTCGCTCATTGTGTATTATGAAGAAGCCCCTGAACGCTACCTTATAAAGAAACTGACCAATGATAGTCTGGTTTTAGGCACAGCAGACTATGAAATAAGGTATGTTAGGTGGAGAAATTAGCTTCGGTCAGATGTACCTTTGCAGTCTATCCTGTTTCATGCCTGTAAAATTCCCTTCTGCTTGTCTCCAGATTTATCTAACCTAGTCACCTATGTGCCCTTAGCTCTTCTGGGGCTCTGCGTGTTGGTGCAGCTTTTCTACCAATTTTATTATTTCCTGCCGCTCGCCTTCCATAAAGAGCAGCCGGAAATCAACCCTTCGGCTTTGCCGTCCTTGTCTATTCTGGTAGCCGCCCACAATGAGGTGAATAATCTACAGGAATTGCTGCCGCTTTTGATACAACAAGACTACCCGCAGGCGTTAGAGATTATAGTGATAGATGATCGCTCCTGGGACGGATCTCCGGTGTTGGTAAAAGAATATGCCCTGGAACACCCCAACGTGCGCCTGGTGCAAATAAAGGAAACGCCCCCCCTCATGAGTCCTAAAAAATACGCGCTCTTTTTAGGAATAAAAGCCGCTCAGTATGAACACTTATTGCTCACCGACGCTGATTGCAGGCCTCTTTCTAACCAATGGGCGCAGCAGATGGCCAGCGGGTTTTTAGAGGGGAATGACATCATTTTAGGCGTTTCTCCGTATATGCAGATATATGGATTCTTAAATCATTTGATCCGGTTTGAAACCTTCTTGACGGCAATGCAGTATCTGTCGTTTGCCAAGAGGGGCCAGGCATATATGGGAGTGGGGAGAAATCTGGCTTATACCAAATCAACGTTCTTACGTAACAAAGGCTTTGCCTCCCACATCAGGTCCTTGGGAGGGGACGATGATTTATTTGTGCAGGAAGCTGCCAAACACTCTGCCGTCCAGATTGTCATTGACCAAGACGCCCAGACAAACAGCACCCCGGAAACCCGGTGGCGCGACTGGTGGCGCCAGAAACGAAGACATTTGGCGGCAGGGCGGCAGTACCAGAAGAAGGAGCAGTTCAGACTCGGACTTTTTGTCTTGTCAAATGGGCTATTTTATGTAATATCACCCGTTCTTTTAGGTTTGCAGTATCAACTGCTTTGGGTTGGCCTCATTATTGGGGTGAGGTATGCCGCCCTCTACGGCACTTATTTGCCGGTGGCGCGCCGCTTGAGAGAACCCTTGGCCTGGTGGCTGTTGCCTGTGCTGGAACTGGGATATTACCTCAATTATATAGGGATCGGGATCTCTGTTTTAACGACTAAAAAGGTAAGATGGAAGTAAATAAACAATTCTCCGCGAAAGCGAAACACGATTTTAAACTGATCCAGTCAGCGGTAGAAGACGGAGATGAGAAGGCTTACGCCGAGCTGATGCAGATCTACAAAAAGCCGGTTTACCACGTGGTTCTTAAGATGGTGCGCAACGCAGATGATGCGGAGGACCTCACCATTGAAGCTTTCGCGAAAGCCTTCCGCAACCTGCACAAATTCAACCCGGAGTACGCCTTTAGTACCTGGCTCTTCCGCATTGCCACCAACAACTGCATTGACTTCATCCGGAAGAACAAGATCAAGACCATGAGCATTGACTCAGCCATCAAGATCGACAACGGCGACGAGATCACCATTGATTTCAAAGACAACAACCTGAACCCGCAGGAGTCTGCCATCAAAAACCAGAAGATTGAGATCATGCAGTACATCGTGAGCAAGCTGCCAGATAAGTACCAGCGCCTGGTAACCCTCCGTTATTTTGACGAGCTGTCTTACGAGGAGATTGCCACCGAACTCAGCGCCCCACTTGGAACCGTAAAAGCCCAACTGCACCGCGCCCGTGAGTTGCTCTATGACATGGTGAAAAATAAGAAGCACCTGATTTAGCTTTTGGTATCAAGTAGCAAGTATCACGTGGCAAGATTTTAAAATTGAAATGTTAGCAGAAAGCAGCCATGTGGCTGCTTTCTGTGTTTTTAGGCTGTTTTTCCGGAAATGGGTTGTAGATAAAGAATCCCTGAAATCCCGCAAGTTTGAGCGCAGCGGTAACTTGTGGGTAACATACTGCCAGTTTGCAACTGGCACAACTGCAAGAGGAATACGCCAGTTGCAAACTGGCACAAAGCAAAGCCACAAGTTACCGCTGCGCTCAAACTTGCGGCATGTATCATTTTGGGCCTCTTTTCTTGAAAACAGGCCTAAATAGAACCAGAGGATTACGGCATTCTGATAAACTCAGGACTCAGAACTCAAGACTCAGAACTCCTTTCGTTATCTTTGAGCCTATGAACCCAACATCCACCGCTATCTTACTGCACTACTTCCCAGACCTAACCCAAGAGCAACAGCACCAATTTGCGCGCCTCGCGGAGCTGTATATAGAGTGGAATGCCAAAATCAACGTGATTTCCCGCAAAGACATGGACAACTTGATGGTGAACCATCTCCTGCATTCCTTGGGCATTGCCAAAGTGGTGCAGTTCCCGGCAGGAACCTCGGTGATGGACGTAGGAACCGGCGGCGGATTGCCCGGCTTGCCCCTGGCCATCCTGTTCCCCGAGGTAAAGTTTCACCTGGTAGATTCCATAGGCAAGAAGATTCATGTGGTACAGGAGATTGCCCAAGAATTACGCTTGCACAACGTGAAAGCCACCCACACCCGCGCCGAGCAAGTGCACGAGAAGTATGATTTCATCGTGAGCCGTGCCGTGGCAAGATTGGCTACTTTCTACCAGTGGATTCAGTTCAGCTACAAAAAGGACTCAGTACTCGGCCAGGGACTGTACTACCTAAAAGGCGGCGACTTAACTGAAGAACTAGCGGAGTCTGGATTAATACATGAGGTGTTTGACTTGAGTACCTATTTCCAGGAGGAATTCTTCGAGACGAAGAAAGTGGTGTACGTGCCGTTGCATCCTACAGCTTAGGCATTTAGGACCCTCTTTTCAGAAACTTAGGTTAAAGCATAAAAGCAGAAGCCTCTCCAATTGGAGAGGCTTCTGCTTTTATGCTTTAAAATTGAAAATTGGTAACAAAATATGAGTTGCTCTAGCTATATGTTAGTGGTTGTTGGGCTAAGTTATTCTTCTACAGAATTAAACTCTTTTATTTCAAAGTAGCACCTTTCGCAAACCAATTTGATTTTGGCGAATTCCATTGATTCATCATTCCAACCATCATTTAGAACCCTTGTCTTCTCACATTCATCACACCAAGCTTGAAAATCATCATCTTCTTCTAAGGCCATGCCTCTATAAGTGGGAAAAGCCTCTTCAAACCCAGTTTTCACTTCTCTGTTTAAGTGCTGACAAATGAATGCGGCTCTAATTTTCCCGTGTACGGTACATTCAATGAGTTTATC
This sequence comes from Rufibacter sp. JT3400010, assembly GCF_054956755.1. Lineage (NCBI taxonomy): Bacteria > Pseudomonadati > Bacteroidota > Cytophagia > Cytophagales > Hymenobacteraceae > Rufibacter > Rufibacter sp. JT3400010. Next base: position 94,350 of record NZ_JBUDXA010000023.1, read on the forward strand.
CTCTATTGCCTCAACCTCATGAAGTTCTTTTTTCTCCATGATTAAGAAATAAATTTCCAATTGGTCAGAATCTACTCTGTATGCTCCAATTCCGCCTAAGAATTGATGAGCAAGAGCTGTAAATTCCCATCCATCGTAGACATCACTATCGAAGTGACCTTCTGATAGCTTCTCGAAATCATTGTCTACGCCATAATGCTGAAGAACCAAAGTGTCATATTTACTTTGTTCAATTGAGCCGGTGTTATGCCATGCCCACATCCATGTCTTACTATTCTTTGAGTAAGAACCAATGGGAATATATTTAAAATACACTTCTTCGGATTCATTATACAACCTTAATAGTTCGGTTGACTGATTATAGAACCAGTTAGAATAATCATCTATATTGAAGTCTTTTCGAAATGATTCTTGCAAAATCTTAAGATTCTCAAGTGCCTCGTTTGCAAAAACAGAGTAAAGCATTTTATATAGATTCAATTAACATTAATACGCCCAACTTATAACTTACCTCACCAACTCCACCTTCTCAATGGTATCGCCGATATTCAACTGGTGCACCACGTCCATCCCTTTGACCACGCGGGCGAAGATGGTGTACTTGCCGTCTAAGTGCGGGGTGGGGGAGTGGGTGATAAACCATTGGCAGCTCTCCGTGTCCTTGCCTGCTGAGGCCATGCCTACGTAGCCTTCCAGGTAATTCAAATCCGCGAACTCAGAACGGATGGCGTAGTCAGAGGAGCCCCAGCCATCGCCACGGGGGCAGCCACCCTGCGCCACGAAGTTGGGCACCACGCGGTGGTAGTTCTTGCCGTTGTAAAAACCTTGCTCCAGTAACTCCACAAAGTTTGCCACGGAGCCGGGCGCGTCTTCCACCAGCAGTTCAAAAGTGATATCGCCTTTAGAGGTCTTCAAACGAGCCTTCTGGTTCTTCTGCAGCTTGTTCACTATAGTCCAATTGATAGGGTGGCTGAATGGAGTTGCCGGAGTTGGAGCCGAGGTCTTGCCTTCCAGGTAGTCCAGGGTTTTCTGAAGTTCCAGGTAGGTTTCAATGTCTCGGGGCAGCGTGAGTTTGTCGCGGGCCTGGGTCAAGAAAGAGCGGTCTGCGTAGGCGTCTTTCAGGTTCAAATCAGGATTCCGGATGGCACCGGCGGCAATGCCCACCATGGCAACATCACCCGATTGGATGGCCCGTTGGAATAATTGGTTGAAAGCAGGGGTTGCGGCTGCGTCAAAGTTCTTCAGCCCTCTGATGGCTACCAACGCTTCTATGCCCGAAGTGCTTATGGCCGGATGCGCTGCTTGAAACGTCTGCTGTTCAATAAAAGGATACTGTGCGGGGTCTTTGCTAAGAGCGGTGAGCAAACCGGCTTTCTCGTACGGGTTCTTCGCCGAGGCAAATCGCTGCTGAATCTGCCGGCTCACACTCTGCTTTTGGCCGGCTGGAGCTGAGGCCAACGCCGCAGCCAACAAGGTAGCCCGTACCCGCCAATTGGGCTGTTTGTTGGCGGCATCCAATAACCGAGCAGATTCCGTGGCGGGCGCTTTGGCGGTCAGGTACTCGGCAGCGCTGAGGGCCACCAGCGGGTGTTTGTCTGACAGTGCATTCCAGGCAGCAACCTGTACCGCATCATAAGGCAACTGATACAAAGGGCGCACGGCATTGATCCGGACGCGGTAATCAGGGTCTTTACTAAGAACCTGGTTTACCACGGAGGCTACGCCCACCGTATCGGTCATTTTGCCTAATGCCAGCGCCGCGGCCATGCGCACGTTGGCGCTGGGATCCTGCTGCACTACTTTAAAAACCTGTGCTTTGGCTGGGCTTGGGTCTACTTTCGCGGTGCGGCCTAAAAAGTGGGCGGCACCTAAACGAGCCTCTTCCTGACCTGAGTTTAGAAGATCAGCTACTTTGGTGATAGCGCCCGCATAATTCAGTTTACGTTGTCCAGCCCGGTAAATGGCCCAGGCTTGCGCCGCCTGTAGCTCAGGTTGCGCTGTGTACCTGGAGATCATGTCCAAGCCGTTCTGCGAGGCGCATTTGCCCCAGGCTTCCAGAATCTCGGCCCTCACTGGGATGTTCTGCTCCTGATTATATGCTTCCATCAACGCCGGCTCCGCCGAGGTACTTCCTATCTGCCCCAAGGCATAGGCGATTGCCTTCCTAACTTCGGCTTCTGGGTCTTGCAGCAACGGCGTCAGCGCTGAGATAGCAGAACTGTCCTGTACCGAGCCGAAGGCCAAAGCAGCCTCGCGGCGGTACATGGTTTCGGGGCGATCTAAAAATTCTAGCAGAACCTTGGTTTTGCGTTCGTCCTGCAGGGTGTAGATTTTGCGCAGGGTAGCGTCGCTGAATTTATTCACGCCCCTGGTGGCACTTTGCTGGGCGGGCTGACGGCAAGCGACGGCTATCAAAAGCAAAGCAGCGGCGTTTCTGAGGTGTTTTTTCATAAAGAGCACTTAAGCACGGAAGATACAAAACTGTCCTGAGTCTTCGGCATCACCACTAAGCAGCAGAAATCGAAATTTTGTTTTTGCCCGACTTTGGAGAAAATGGGGGAGAAACTCAAACTGATTGTCTGAAAAATGCAGACCTTTGCGCCCGTTATGATTACCGCTGCCCCCGCTACTACCACTTACTCGTTCCGTTTCTGGATGCTGTGCCTGAGCTCGTTTCTCTTCTCGGCTAGTTTCAACATGATTATCCCAGAGTTGCCCAACTTCCTCACGCACCTAGGCGGGGCCGATTACAAAGGCTACATCATAGGCTTATTTACGCTCACAGCCGGGCTTTCCCGCCCCTTCAGCGGAAAACTCACCGATACCGTAGGCCGCTTGCCGGTCATGTACTTCGGGGTAGCCGTCTGTATCTTATGCAGTCTGCTGTACCCGCTACTTACTACCGTATTTGCGTTTTTACTGCTGCGGCTCATCCATGGTTTTTCTACGGGTTTTACGCCTACCGGCGAATCGGCGTATATCGCGGACATTGTGCCCATTGAGCGGAGAGGGGCGGCCATCGGTATTTTCGGGTTGGCCGGAAGTCTGGGTTTGGCGGCCGGGCCCGCCATTGGCGGCGAGTTTAGCCGGCATTTTTCCTTGAACGCGCTCTTCTACTCATCATCTGGCATGGCATTGTTATCTATTCTGGTGCTGGTGAACCTGAAGGAGACGCTGCCAAATCCGAAGAAATTTAAATTGGGTTTACTACGCATCCGGAAGGATGAAATCTTTGAACCCCGCGTCTTACCCACCTTTGTGGTGATGTTGCTGACGCTGTCCTGCTACGGCGCGGTGCTCACCGTCACGCCCGATTTCAGCCAGCATCTGGGCATCCAGAACAAAGGCCTGTTCTTTACTTTCTACACCGTAGCTTCCATTGGCGTGCGTTTTCTGGCGGGCCGTGCTTCTGACCGCTTCGGGCGGGTGCCCATTTTGCGGGTTTCCACGCTCATGATGGCTATCTCCATGGTGGTGTTAGGTTTGGCCGAAAACAAAGCCATGTTCCTGGGTGCGGCGGTGTTGTACGGCTTCGGAACGGGCATGAACTCGCCTACACTCTACGCCTGGGCCATAGACCTGAGCCATCCAGAGCGCCGCGGCCGGGCCATGGCCACCGTGTACATTGCCTTGGAAGCCGGTATCGGCATTGGCGCTTTCGCCTCCGGCTGGATCTACGGAAATGAAGTAGGTGCTATTCCTTACGTGTTCTGGGGTGCCGCGGCTCTGTGCTTCCTGGCGTTCCTGTTTGTGATGCTGGGGAATTTCAAAAAGAGGGTAGAATTTTAGGTGTTTAGAGGCCGTTTTTAGTAAATGAAGCTTACTATGGCGCGGAACAAGCTTTAGTTACCTAAACTTTCTAACTCAGAACTCCCCCCTTACATGTATCCTTTTGCCTGGAGCCTAAACAATTCCGCGTAGCGGGTGCCTTTGGCAATGAGTTCTTCATGAGAGCCCATCTCCACAAACTGGCCATTTTCGATGACCAGAATCCGGTCGGCCATACGCACGGTGGAGAAGCGGTGAGAGATAAGCACGGCGGTTTTGCCCTGTGTCAGTTCCGCGAAGCGCTGGAAGACTTCGTGCTCGGCACGGGCGTCCAGGGCGGCGGTGGGCTCATCCAGGATCAGGAGCTGGGCATCGCGCATGTAGGCTCTTCCCAAGGCTATTTTCTGCCACTCACCACCCGATAAATCCACGCCTTTGTTGAACCTGCGACCAATGACCTGGTCATACCCTTCGGGCAGTTTGGCAATGACAGTATCTGCGAGACTTTGCTGTGCTGAGGACTCAATGCGAGGTTTATTCTCTTTCTCTTCAATCCTTCCAATGGCGATGTTGGTGCCAGCACTCATCTGGAACCGCACGAAGTCCTGGAAAATAACGCCAATCTCGCGGCGCAGATCGGCAGGGTCATACTCGCGCAGGTCTATGCCGTCTAATAAAATTCTACCCTCGGTTGGGTCATAGAGGCGGGAGAGCAGTTTCACCATGGTGGTTTTACCGGCTCCGTTTTCGCCTACCAAAGCCAGTTTCTCTCCGGCATGTAAGGTGAAGTTAAGATGACGGAGCGCCCATTTCTCGGAGTTTCGGTACTGGAAACCCACGTTTTCAAAGGTAAAGCCATGCTTAATGGGCCTCGGAAAAGGAGGGGCGGAGGCTAGGCGCCGGATGCGGGGTTGCAGTTCAAAGAAATCAAAGAAATCTTGGAGGTACAACGCGCCTTCGGCGACGCTGGTGAACCGGTTGAGGACTGATTCCAGCAATCCGCGCAGGCGCATGAACGAGCCGGAGAGAAACGTTAATTGACCCAGTGAAACCTGGCCTTGTACGGTCTGCAGGAGCAGGTACACGTACGCCCCGTAATAACCGGCGCTGCCTAACGCGGCGAATACACTGCCCCAACCGGCCCGCCTAATGGCTAGTTTCTCGTTGTCTTTGTAAAATTGATTGGAAAGCGTGCGGAAGCGGTCTACCAGAAAGCCTGACAGTCCGAAGATCTTGACTTCTTTGGCGGTATCATCGCTGGCACCGGTTTGCCTCAGGTAATCCAGTTCGCGGCGCTCGGGCGTCCAGCCATGTACCAGCGAGTAGCTGCGTTCGTTGAAGTGTGATTCACCCAGAAACGCAGGTAATACGGCCACTAATAGTAAGAGCAGTAGCCACGGGTAAAAGGCAATGAGTCCGGCAGCCAGAAAAGCCATGGTTAAGATGTCTTGCATCTGGCCCAAAACCTGGCTCATGAGAATGGTGCGGCTTAAGGTTTGGCGACGGGCGCGTTCCAGTTTGTCATAGAAAGCGGAGTCTTCAAACTGGTCCAGGTCCAGTTCGGCGGCGTGTTCCATGAGCCGCACCGAAGACTGGTTCGCAAATAAATCGCCAAGCAGACCATCTAACAGGGCAATGCCCCGGTTCAGGAAGTCAGACAATACTGCGAGCCCGAACTCAATCGCGATGAGTGTGAAAAGATGGCCCAACAGTTTGTCGTTGGTTTGGGTCAGGCGCACCACTTCGTCAATGATGAGTTGGCCCACGTAGAGCACCGCTAAGGGCACCGCAGCCCGCAGCAAGCGCAACACCACATTGGTAAACGCCATGCGCGGATTCGTCTGCCACACCATTTTCAGGAAGGGTGGCAAATGCTTGAGCGCACTTACCCGCTGCTGCACCGAAAGTTGCGGTTGTCCCTGCCGGGGTGGTTTCTTGCCAAATAGATTATCCCAAAATGCCATACGCGCTAATTTATTGAAAAACCTTTTACTTACGCGGTTTTCAGGAAAACGTGCTGTATTCATACCGGGCTTCCTCGTAAAAGAAGGTTGGAAAAGGACTGATGGGAAGGTAGAAGGGCTGTTTTAAGGCCTTTTTGACAAAAATAGCCCTGAAACAAGGCAGATGCTATACTGTAAGTAACCGAAAGGATAACCCATCTGCGCCTGAGGGGCTTTACCTTTGTGGCTTTTGAATGAGAGAAGGTTTTTGTTTCCTTCTGAGGTATAATTTCGTAGGCTACTTTTATGGAAGAGTTATTTTTACAACGGCTCTGGGCGCTGCACCAGCAGAACCAGTTCCGGATACCCACCCACTTGCTGTGCCAGTTCCTGAATAGATTGCTGCAGATGCTGTTTCCGCCGTTGACGGAACAACCATTTAAGAGTGTGCAGGCGCTGGCGCAGGAAGCCACGTTTCTGGAGCAGGAACTGGAATCTTTGCTGGAAGGGGTGCAGCACATCAGCGCGTTCTCGGCGGCTGAGACCGTAGACCGTTTCATGAACCAGTTGCCTGACCTGCACGAGCGCCTTATTTCTGATGCACAGTTTATCTTACAGGAAGACCCCGCCGCCCGGCACATTGAGGAAGTAATGCGGTCTTATCCGGGTTTTTACGGCATAGCGGTGTACCGTATCGCGCATTTGCTGTACCAGGAAGGCGTTCCGCTATTACCGCGCATCTTAACCGAGTACGCCCACAGCCGTACTGGTATTGACATCCATCCCGGGGCGCAGATTGATTATCCGTTCTGCATTGACCATGGTACCGGCATTGTCATCGGCGAGACCACCGTCATCGGCAAAAATGTGAAGCTGTACCAGGGCGTGACCTTGGGGGCTTTGAGCGTGGCTAAATACATGATGGACTTAAAGCGGCATCCTACGCTGGAAAACAATGTGATCATCTATGCCGGGGCCACTATTTTGGGTGGAAATACGGTCATTGGGGCGCACAGCATTATTGGCGGTAACGTATGGCTAACTGAGAGCGTACCTGCTTATTCACGGCTGTACCACCGGGCTCAGATTAAGGTGAGTAGGTCAGAAGCGCCGGAAGATATCCTGGATTTCTCTATTTAAGCACGCCCCTTGGGGTTAACAAAATAATTTTACATTTGTAGTAAGTGGCAGGCACGTTAAGTGTCTAAAACCGATACTCTTTTAACGTAAACCTTACGAGATGAAAGTAGATAACATATTACAGGCCATCGGGAACACCCCAGTTGTTCGCATCAATAAATTGTTCGGCCCAGACGCCCAGGTTTGGATGAAACTGGAGCGCGCCAACCCCGGCGGAAGCATCAAAGACCGCATTGCGCTGTCTATGATTGAAGACGCCGAGAAACGAGGTCTGTTGAAACCGAACAGCCATATCATTGAGCCAACTTCTGGAAACACCGGCGTAGGTCTGGCCATGGTGGCCGCCGTGAAAGGCTATGAGATTACTTTGGTCATGCCCGAGTCTATGTCTATTGAGCGTCGTCGCCTGATGGCTGCTTACGGAGCACACCTGGAACTGACGCCGCGCGAGAAAGGCATGAACGGGGCCATTGCTAGGGCCAATGAACTGGCCGCTCAAAACGAAAACGCCTGGATTCCCATGCAGTTTGAGAATGAGGCCAATACCCGCATCCACGTAGAGACCACTGCCCAGGAAGTGCTTAAAGATTTCCCCGATGGCTTTGATTACATGATTACCGGCGTTGGTACCGGCGGTCACATCACCGGCGTAGGCCAGGTGCTGAAACAGAAATTCCCTAACCTGAAAGTGTTTGCCGTGGAGCCTACCTTGTCTCCCGTATTAAGCGGCGGCGCTCCAGGTCCACACCCAATCCAAGGGGTTGGCGCAGGTTTCATCCCTAAAGTGATGGACATGTCTGTGCTGGATGGCGTGATTCAGGTAGAGCCAAAAGATGCCTTTGAGTATACCCGCCGCGCTGCCCGTGAGGAAGGACTTTTCATTGGTATTTCCTCTGGAGGTTCTTTGGCCGCGGTATCTCAGAAAATTGCCGAAGTGGAGCCAGGTGCCCGCATCCTTACCTTCTGCTATGACACCGGTGAGCGTTACTTGTCTGTAGAAGGCTTGTTCGTGTAGCCCTTATCTCCTTGTAAAACAAAGCCGCCCTTGCATCTGCAAGGGCGGCTTTGTTTTAAGGCTGTTTTTCTGGAAACGGGGGTAAAGCCACCAAAGAGATTTTATTTTTCCCCTCTCGTGTTTACATTCTTCCAAAAGCTTTCTGGCGCAAGCGTCCGCACGCATAGCTGAACTGCCTATCTAAAGATGGAAGTTCCTTTAAGCAATTTGGTATTAGAAGGCAATTCCAAGATTGAAGCCAAAGCCGCGAAAACCGGCGAAGGGCGAGTTTCCTTTCACGGTGACTCCTGAATTGGTCACGGTGGCGTCTATCTTCGGGTTACCCGGTAATTTGTCATTGATAGACTCAATGTCTTCTTCCAAGTCTCTTCTTTCCTGCGGCGTCATGAGGCTCAGGTCTGCCTGGCCATTCAGGTCCAGTTTCATTCTGCCGTAGTGCCCGCCCAGAATGTACCAGTCAAACGATACCCGCTTCGCAATCAGCCACTGTGAACCAATCATCAATCCGCCACCAAATCCTTTGATATTTCCGTCAATAGGAATGGTGTACGTCCGGAAGTCGGTTTCATACTTATGGGAGTACGTGGCATCCATGTTCATGTACCGGCCATATAAAGACAGGTAGAAGCCTCTTGCGCCTGGTTTCTTACCCGTGTAGAACCTGATTTCGCCGGTATAGGCTTTGCTGTCTACCGTGGCGTTTCTGAGTTGCTCTATAATATCATCTTCACCGTCGGCAAACTGGTCAAGGCCTTTGTCTACGGCAGAAATCGAACCGATATTGCGCTTAGGTAAAAAGCTGTAACCGGCAACAAATGTCATTTTACGGGTGAGGGAACGCTCATAGCTCAGGCTATAATTTTTCAGCGCCAGCGAAGTCAGGTTGATTTTAACAATGTTCTTTCTGAAGACTTCTTCCCGGGGAGTATTCTCTACGGCAGTACTGCGTTGCGCTGTTGATGCCACTGAGGCAGTAAGCGTAATTAAGGAATCTGATGGGATTGAAGTGGTGGTTTGAGCGAAGCTTTGAAGACTTGACAGAACTAAAAGAAGTGTAAAAAGTTTTTTCATATAAATATATTTTATAAAATGTTTACAAAGGTCCGCAGATAATCTGGCTCCTGAAATACCCGCTAGTAGGTATTTTCAGCTAATGGTATTTTTAGAGCCTAAGGTTTGAACCATATTGACCAGTTGCCACCGCAGAAGAGGTATTTT
>NZ_JBUDXA010000024.1:0-99701 GCF_054956755.1 Rufibacter sp. JT3400010
GTAACTAAAAACTATTTACAATGCTGTTGTGCAGCCCTTTGGTGCTCCAGTAGCCGCTGGCAATAATACGCCGGATGGTGAACAACGGGTCCTGCGGGTCGCGTTTGGTGGCCAGGATATAGGCGGCGTCAAATCCGCGTTTCTTTAGTTCTGGGATGGCCTCTGGTCTCCATAACCCAAACGGATAGGCGAAGTACTTGATGGGCTTGCCGGTAATGGCTTCCAGTTGTTTGGTAGGTTTCTCAATCTGGGTGATCCAGTCTTTGTCTTCGTATTTTTTGACGTTATGGTGGTCGTAGGTATGGGACCCGATCACGTGGCCGGCATCTGACAGTTCCTTGATCTGCTCTTTGGTCATGTAGTTGGGCCGGCCAATAGAAACCGTCATGATGAAGAACACGCCTTTGAAGCCGTATTTGTCCAGTTCGGGTTTGGCCACGGTGTACTGGTCTAGCTTGGTGTCATCAAAGGTGAGCATGATGGGCTTTTCCGGCAGCGGCGTGCCTTTGGTGAGATAGTCTTGTAGTTGGTCGGGCAGAATGGTGTGGTATCCGCTATCCGCCAGCATCTTCATCTGGGCTTTGAAAACTTGCGGCTTCACAATGTAGTCTTTGCCCACCTTGCCGTCTTTAGAGGTCCATTCGCGTATTTGGTGGTAGCATAGGATAGGCACTTGCTGGCGGGCCAGAATGGTTTCTGCGGTGGCCGGCGTTGTTTCTACCGGCGCAGTTGCGGTGGTAGCGGCAGGTGCCTTTTCTGTGTTGGCAGCAGTAACCACCGGCGTAGTAGGGGAAGAAGTCTCAGGAGTACGTTCAGTCTTCTTTTCTGGCGCAGAACAGGCCAGCAACGTTAAACTAAGGGCTGCTACTGCAAAGTATTTGTTACTGAGTGAGAGGAAGGGCATACGAGTAAAAGGAATGTCAAAGGATAAAGCCTGTACGTCTTCTAAAGAGAGCGTATGGCACTTCTAAGCTACTGAATCTGCGCCAATCTGAAGGCTTTTTACCCCTTGTTTTTCAGAAAACGGGACTAAAAAGGAATGCGGGAACACCAGGCGTGTAGCCATTAACCTTTGCAGTAGTCTCTAAAAACAAAAAGGGCCTCACTTCATGTGAGGCCCTTTTGGAGGACTGATGTATATTAAAACTTAAGCAAGTTTCACATTCACAGCGTTCAAACCTTTGCGGCCTTCTTTCAGCTCAAAAGTTACTTCATCATTTTCTCTGATTTCGTCCACTAGGTTAGACACGTGTACGAAATACTCCTCATTGGAGTCTGCGTCTTTGATGAAACCAAATCCTTTGGAATCATTAAAGAATTTTACTTTACCGTTTTTCATTAATGTGATAATGTTATAATAAACAAATGTAGCGATTAAAATCTACATTATGTCCCTTTAGACAAAGTATATTTACGCTAGCATGTGCTTGAATGTTTATCAGGAACGTGAATTCAGGCAAAAGTACGCTTTGGAAGAAAGGCTTGAATTGTAAGATTTTAGAAGTAAGCACTTGTAGATAAGGTGTTTGTTTTAAGATTTTCTCCCCATTCTCGCTCTTGCTCTTCCAGAATAAGAGAAGATTAACCGTTCCAATATAACTTTAGTAGTGAGGTGCCGCTTACGGTATTTTACAGCAGATAGCACGCTTAAAGGACGTATATGAAAATTCCGATAGGTGGTTAAGCACAAAAAAAAACTCCGTAGGAACACCACCAGTATCCATTTAACTCAAGTAAAAGAATGAGCGAAGCACAAAATACCATCAAAGTAGGGCTAATAGGATTCGGGATGGCCGGGCAGATTTTCCATGCGCCTTTCATTCACTTAATAGATGGCCTGGAACTGGTGAAGATACGGGAGACCAGGGACGGGAACATTCAGCTTGCCCGCAGTCGCTACCCACAGGCCCAGATCACAAGCCAAGCCGACGACATTATCCAAGACCCGGAGATAGAACTGGTGGTGGTGGCCACGCCCAATACCTCACACTACTCCTTAGCGAAAGCAGCGTTGCTGGCCGGCAAACATGTGGTGGTGGAGAAACCGTTTACCCCAACTTCGGCCCAGGCCGATGAACTGATCCAGTTGGCGCAGCAGCAACAGAAACTGCTCACCGTCTACCAAAACCGCCGGTGGGACAGCGACTTTAAAACGGTGCAAAAAATACTGGCGAGCGGGGTGCTGGGGAAAGTGGTGGAGTATAAAGCTCATTTTGACCGGTTCCGTCCGGCTCTCAAAGGCAATACCTGGAAGGAGGAAGCTGCGCCCGGGGCCGGGATTGTCTTTGATTTGGGCTCTCATCTGATAGACCAGGCGCTGGTACTGTTTGGGTTACCGCAGGAAATCTCCGCCGATGTCAGAATTCAGCGCCCGGAGAGCCCGGTGCCAGATAAGTTTGAGGCGACACTATACTATGACAACCTGCGCGTCACGTTATCGGCGGGGTTGCTGGTTAGGGAATTAAGTCCGCGGTACACCTTGCACGGAAACCAGGGTTCTTTCCTGAAATATGGGCTAGACGTGCAGGAAAAAGCCTTGAATGACGGGTTGTTGCCGCACCTCACACCCAACTGGGGCGTAGAGCCGGAAAGCATCTGGGGTCACCTGAACACCGAGCATCAAGGCCTCCACTTCATGGGCAAAATAGAAAGCGAACCCGGCCACTACCGCAGTTTTTACGAAAACGTGCACCAAGCCATCAAGGGAGAAACAGAGTTGGCGGTAAAGCCCGAACAAGCCCGCGACGTGATCAAGGTGGTGGAACTGATCATGCAGAGCAGCCAGGAAAAACGGACGGTCTCCTGGAGTTGATGTGTTTTGAGCCGCTTTTCCAGAAATCAGGCTCAAAACAAAAATTTCACCTCGTTCTAAAAGGGTAGAGGATAACAGCTATCAGGGTACCTTGGCAAGACCAGAGCGTGCTTTTCCCTTGCTTATTAGGTATTTGCCGCTATATTTAAAGCACCATGAGGCTTTTCCTACTCTTTTCTGTGCTTTCGCTGTGTTGGACCAGTTCTGTCCAGGCCCAGCAGGTGAATTCCGCTGTGCCGGGGCAGGTTTCTGAGCCGGTTCAGGCGGCCATTACCCTGTACCACCAAACCATTGGCAGAAATGCACCGCTGTACAGTGGCCCAGAATATGTAGACTACACCCGGCGCACCGAGGGGCACCAATTCTTCTCAACCGACGACTGGCAAAGAGGCAGCATTTTCTTTGACGGCGTCCTCTACCCCCAGGTGCCTATCCTGTATGATGTGGTTAATGAGGTGCTGGTCATTGGCTACGCCGAAGAAACCGACCCCATTGTGAAATTCACGTTGGTGCCAGACCAAGTGCAGTACTTCACGCTGCCGCAGCATCATTTTGTGCATCTGCAGGATTCAACCCGTGGGTTAGAGAAGGGCTTCTACGATCAACTTTACAACGGGAAAACAGAAGTACTGTCCAAACGGAAGAAAACCATTCTGCAAAGGCCTGAAAATATTCTGTTCTATGAATCTGACAGGTTCTACCTGTACAAAGACGGCCAATACCACGCGGTCAAAAACAAAGGTTCGGTCTTGAAATTGCTGAAAGAGCACAAAAAAGAACTTGCTGGTTATATGCGGGCCGAACACCTGAATTTTAAAGAACAGCGGGAGGCAGCCATTGTCAAATTGGCACAGCGCTATGATCAAATAAGTGCCACCAAATGAAAACGCTTCTCCTTCTTATCTGTAGCTTTTTTTGCTGCGCTTCGGCTTGGGCCCAGACTCCGGTACAAGAACCTACCATCACCGGCAATTTTGCTTCCGTGCCCTTCCAGGATTTTGTGCGCAGCGTTGAATCCCAGACCTCGCTCCGGTTTTATTTTAATCCCTTAGAGACCGACAGCCTCACAATTAACCTGCAGGTTCAGGATCAGCCCGTAGCCAAGGTGTTGGAAAAGCTGTTTCAGAATACCCCTTATACTTTCGCCATGGACGCAGACCAGCGGGTGTTTGTGGTAAAAGGGAATCTGCAGTCGGCGCTCCCGGCCAATTTCTTCGTGCGGGGAGAGGGAGGCAAAGATGCCGGACTACGAGATGTTTCTGGCCCTATGGCCGGAAAAAACCTTAGAAGCCAAGCCGGGAATACGAACCGTTTATACGAAATCGGCCTGAAAACAAACCAGGTCAAGCCCGGCATGGCGACCATCTCGGGCACCGTGCTGAACAGTAAAAACGGGCAACCAATTGAAGGGGCCGTGGTGAAGATAGAGAATCCGTTTACGTCTGTCACCACTGACCAGAATGGGTTCTACGCCATTACGCTGCCCAGAGGCAGGCATGAGTTGAAGGTGACCAGCGTAGGCATGCGAGAGCTGAAACGGCAGATTATGCTGTACTCCAGCGGCAGATTGACCTTACAGGTGCAGGAAGACGTGATTTCCCTTAACGAGGTATTGGTGCTGGGAAACAAAGACAAAAACGTAGCCAGCGTGAACATGGGCGTGGAACGGTTAGACATCAGAACCATCAAGCAGGTGCCCACGGTTTTCGGCGAAGCCGATGTGCTCAAAGTGGTACTCACCTTACCCGGCGTGAAATCTGTGGGGGAAAGTTCTACCGGGTTAAACGTGCGGGGCGGGGCCACTGACCAGAACCTGATTCTATACAACGGGGCTACCATTTTCAACCCGTCGCATTTGTTCGGGTTCTTCTCGGCGTTCAACCCAGACGTGGTGCAAAACGTGGAACTGTACAAAAGCAGCATCCCGGCCAAGCATGGCGGGCGGTTGGCTTCTGTACTGGAGGTAACCAGCCGCGAGGGCAACAAAGAAAAGCTGTCGGGGTCTGGCGGCTTGGGTTTGATCGCGAGCCGTTTGCTGCTGGAAGGACCCATCATTAACGGAAAAACGTCCTTTCTGGTGTCGGGCAGGTCTACGTACTCAGACTGGCTGCTGAAAAAACTTCCTGGTGAGACCCTGAGCCAGAGCAAAGCCTCTTTTTATGATGTCAACGCCAGCATTCACCACCAACTGGACTCCAACAATACCCTGAGCGTACATGGTTATCTAAGCCGAGATGAATTCAGGTTCGGCCGCGACACGTTGTACACGTACCAGAACCAGAACGCCATTCTCAAGTGGGGGCATATTTTCAATTACAACCTGTCCAGTGAAGTATCAGCGGCGTTCAGCCGATACCACTACACCGTGGGGGCTGCCCTGAACCCGGTGAACGCCTTTGACCTGGCGTATGACCAAACGCAAACCAGCCTGAAAGCTGATTTCAACTACACGCCCGCGCCCAAACATTCCATTGACTTCGGGGGGAGTACCTTGCTGCATCAACTGGAGCCCGGGCATTTCACGCCCCAAGGGGCCGAGTCGCTGGTGACCGAAAACAGGGTGGAACCGGAAAAAGCCTTGGAAAGTGCCCTGTACCTGAGTGATGCCTATGAAATTACGCCTCGGTTTTCGGTCACGGTAGGGCTTCGGTACTCCTTCTACCAGTACCTGGGTAGCAAGCAGGTGTTTACCTACGGCGCAGGCGTTTCCAGAAGTGAAAGCACCATGAGCGATACCCTGCGATACGGTTCCGGCGAAGTGATTAAAACGTACCATGGGCCTGAGTACCGGGCCTCGGCCCGCTTTATGATCACCGACGAGTTCTCCGTGAAAGCGGGCTACAACCGCACCCGGCAATACCTGCACATGCTCACCAATTCGGCCATGATGTCGCCCACCGATATCTGGAAACTAAGCGATTCTTACCTGAAACCACAAGTTGGCGACCAATACTCGCTGGGCTTGTTTAGGAACTTCAAGTCCAATGCCGTGGAAACCTCAGTAGAGGTGTACTACAAAACCATGCGCCATGTGCTGGATTACCGCAGCGGGGCTGAGTTGCTGCTCAACCACCACATTGAAACCGATGTAATCAACTCACGGGGCAAAGCGTATGGCGTGGAACTGCTGCTCAAGAAAACGACTGGCCGTCTGAACGGTTGGGTGAGTTACACGTATTCCCGCTCGCTCATTCAGTCAGATGACGAGTCTTTCACGGAGCGCATCAACAAAGGCAAGTACTATCCCAGCAATTTTGACAAACCGCATGATGTGAGCCTAGTTGGGAACTACCGCTTCAGCCGTCGCATCAATACCTCTTTGAACCTCACCTATAGCACTGGTCGGCCTATCACGCTGCCCATGGCTGTTTACGAGATTGCCGGTTCCAAACGGATCTTCTACTCAGAGCGCAACCAATACCGCATTCCAGACTATTACCGCGCAGATGTTTCTCTGAACCTGGAAGGCGGGCACCGGGTGCGTAAACTGGCGCATTCTTCCTGGACGCTGGCCATCTACAATGTCACCGGCCGGCGCAATCCTTATTCTGTGTACTTCAAGGCCGAAGAAGGAGCAATCAAAGCCTATAAACTGAGCGTGTTCGGGCAACCTATCCCTACCGTGACTTACAATTTTAAATTTTAGCAGAACATGCGAGTAATACGAAGTTTCCTGCTTTTCACGTGTTTGTTGCTGGGGTGCCTGCAAGGGTGCGTGGAAGAGTACGATTTACCCACCAGCGTAGAAAGCCCTTCCTTCTTAGTGGTAGACGGCAGCGTTTTAATTGAAAAAGGAACCGCGCAGGTAAAATTATCTCGCACCCAGAACCTTGCCATTGCCAACAAAGCCCCGCAAGTAGAGCCAGGTGCCCAGGTAACTTTAGAAAACAACAGCAACCAACGCATTGTACTTCCTGAAACCAAGGCCGGTTTGTACGCAACAATCGGGTTGTCCCTGACTTATGGACGGGAGTACCGGTTACGAGTTAGAACCAAAGACGGGAAAGAATACCTTTCTGCCTGGTCGGCGACTCAGCAAACTCCTGCCATAGGTACCTTGCCTTGGCACGTAGAACGGGAAGGCGTGCAGATAGAAGTAAGCACTACCGGTACTGCGGCCGGTTCCAGGTTCTACCGGTGGGAGTTTACCGAGACGTACCGCTATGATGCGCCGTTCTTTTCAAATTACAAGGTTGAAAACAACAAGATTTCCCAACGCATGCCTGGTGAGTACGTCTACACCTGTTGGCGAACCGGCAATTCCCCAAACATCATCATAGGTACTTCCAAGCAGTTGGAAGCGAATGTGATCAGCCGGAAACCCCTCACGTTTGTGGAAGGCAATTCAGACAAGCTCTCTAAGTTGTACAGTATCATGGTGCGCCAGTTTGCCATTAGCCAGCAGGAGTATGATTATTGGCTATTAATGCAAAAGAACACCGAAAACGTAGGTAGCCTTTTTGATGCCCAGCCTTCTTTTGTAACCGGTAACCTGACGTGCCTCACAGACCCCGAGGAAGCGGTGTTTGGCTTTTTCAGTGTGCAGTCTGTGCAGGAGAAACGGCTCTTTATTGACAAGGAAGAACTACGGCAGTACAACTTCAGACCACCTATGCCTTATTGCGTGCCAGAAGAGGTATCGGCTTTCAAAGTGATGGATTTTATAGCTCAGGGAATGCTGGTTGTTGACTCAGTAGGAGTAGGACCTAATGCCCCCGGCTACACCGTAGCCAACAGCAATTGTGTTGATTGCCGGTTAAAAGGCGGCAACACCACTAAACCCGATTTTTGGCCATGAGAAAGAAGATCGGTTTCAATTTTAAGGTAGTAGGCTGGACGCTGGTCTTTTCCCTGTGCTTTGTGGTCTTCGCGCAGGCGCAGAACTACAGTGAACAACTGAGTAAGCAGGTAAGTGATTACAGCCGGCAAAACCTACAGGAGAAAGTTTACCTTCATACAGACA
Source organism: Rufibacter sp. JT3400010 (assembly GCF_054956755.1). Taxonomy (NCBI): domain Bacteria; kingdom Pseudomonadati; phylum Bacteroidota; class Cytophagia; order Cytophagales; family Hymenobacteraceae; genus Rufibacter; species Rufibacter sp. JT3400010. The sequence goes on from NZ_JBUDXA010000024.1 coordinate 7,776, forward strand.
AAACGGCTTACCTGGCCGGTGAAACCATCTGGTTTAAGGTCTACAATGTAGAAGGAGCCCGGCACACCCCGCTTTCCCTGAGCAAGGTGGTGTACGTTGAGATTCTGGATAAGGCACACACGCCCGTGCTACAAACCAAGGTAGCGTTGGCGGAAGGAACTGGCGCGGGGTCTCTGCTTTTGCCTACCAATCTTTCCTCCGGTAACTTCCTGATCAGGGCGTACACTAGTTGGATGAAGAACACTGGGGCAGCGTTCTTCTTTCAGCAGCCCCTCACCATTGTCAATACCTTGCAGCCCTTGGGGTTAGAGACAGTAGATCTCGCTGAAGCCTATGACGTGCAATTCTTCCCCGAAGGAGGGCATCTGGTCAACGGGCTTTCAAGCAAAGTCGCTTTCAAAGCTACCGATAAAAATGGGCGAGGGGTTTCTTTTATAGGGGCAGTGGTCAACCAGAAGAATGACACCGTAGCTCGGTTCTACACCCATAAGTTTGGCATCGGGAGTTTCTCCTTTACTCCGGTTACCGGTCACTCCTACCGGGCTATTCTGCGCGGCGATAAAAAACAAGTAATCACCAGAGCCTTGCCCACGGCCAAAGAAACGGGTATGGTCATGCACGTGACAGATACCGGTGCCGAGGGTTTGAAAATTCAGGTAGCGTCTTCACTAGATGCCGCCTCACAGCTAGTCTATCTGCTGGTACATACCCGTCAGGAAGCTATCAAAGCCCAGGGTATAAATCTGGATGCCCAAGGCAGGGCCATCTTTATGGTAGATAAAGCAACGCTAGGCGATGGCATCTCCCACTTTACCGTCTTTAATGCCGCCCGGCAACCTGTGTGTGAACGCCTGTATTTCCAGAGTCCAAGGCAGCCTTTGCGCCTTGCCGTAACAGCAGACAAGCGGGAGTACGCCGCCCGGTCTCTGGTGAATCTTTCTTTGCAGGCCCAGAACATAATGGGCCAAGCAGCGCCGCTGACTAATGCTTCGGTGGCGGTGTACCGGATGGATTCTCTGGCCGCTTTTCCGCAGCAGATGATAGAGCAGTACTTGTGGCTCAGTTCTGACCTGCATGGGGCGGTGGAGTCTCCGGAGTATTACTTCTCCAATTCGGGGCCTGAGGTGACCACGGCGCAGGATAACCTCATGCTTACGCATGGCTGGCAACGGTTCTCTTGGGAGAAAGTACTGCAACTTTCTCCGGCTGTTCCGGCTTTCCTGCCAGAATACAGCGGGCATTTGCTTTACGGACGGGTGCTGAACCAGCAGGGAGTGCCGGTGCCGTTTGTGCCCACGTACCTGTCCAGCCCTTCGCGCAGAATTCAGTTTTCCACTTCTATGAGTAAGCAGAACGGAGTGGTGGTATTTGATCTGAAAAACCTCTACGGTACCCGCGATCTTATTTTGCAAGCTGATTCCCGCGCAGACAGTACCCTGCGGCTGGAAATCAACACGCCTTTCTCTTCAGACACGGCCGCTCATTCTTTACCCGCCTTTGATCTGAAAGAGCAACTCCGACCGCAACTACAGATAGCTTCACTCCATTTGCAGGTGCAGAACCATCATCATCCCATAAAAGAAGTGTTGCCGCCCAGCGTTTTAGATAGCAGCACCTTTTACGGGAACCCCTCTAGAAACTACTTTTTGGATGATTATACCCGTTTCCCTACGTTGGAAGATGTCTTGCGGGAATACGTAGCCTTGGTCACCGTCCGGAAAAGGAAGGGCAAGTTTCACTTCATGATCGTAGACATTGCCCGTACTAACCTGATGGAGGAGAATCCTCTGGTAATGCTAGATGGGGTGCCGGCGTTCGATCTGGACCATTTAATGACCATTGATCCTAAAAAAGTGCGCAAAGTAGAGGTGGTGGCCCGACGTTTTTTCCACGGGGGAATGGCCTACGGCGGGATCATCAGCTTTACCACCTACCAGGGCAATCTGGAAGGCTTTGAGGTAGATCCTAAGGCCTTGCTGGTGGAGTATGAAGGCCTGCAGCACACGCGGGAATTCTACCAGCCCGTGTACGACAACGCCACCCAGCAGGCCAACCGGGTACCAGATCTTCGTACCACGCTGTTCTGGGCTCCGGCTGTGAAGATAGACGCCACCGGCAAAAAACAACTCTCCTTCTACACTTCAGACGTATCGGGCAAATACCTGGTAGTGGTACAAGGCCTCACCGCTGACGGAAAAGCCGGAAGCGCCACCTATGCGTTTGACGTAAAACCCGCCAGCTAACCAATTCAAAATTAGAAGCAAATAAAAAGGGGCTTACAAATCGTTAGTTCTGTATTAGAGCCGTTTCTTTGAAAACAGGCCTGAAACAGCGCGTGCTTTTAAGGGCTAATGGAAATGAAGAAAGGTTTTTCGGTCCTTTTCTAAAAACACGGCGAAAACAAAAAGGCCTTACCGCTAATAGCAGTAAGGCCTTTTATATAGCTTACGAAATTCTAATGTTTAGTTGTTTCCCCAGCGCTTACGCTCGTTCTCATCTAAGTAGATTTTCCGCATTCTGATGCTCTTTGGAGTGATCTCCAACAGCTCGTCTTTCTGGATGTACTCCATGGCTTCTTCCAATGAGAATTGTTTCTTCGGAACAATCTTCACGTTGTTGTCAGAACCAGAGGCACGCATGTTGGTCAGCTGCTTGCCTTTCTGGATGTTCACGGTCAGGTCATTCTGACGAGAGTGCTCGCCGATTACCATACCCATGTACACATCTTCGCCTGGCTCCACAAAGAACACACCTCTGTCTTGCAGTTTGTCAATAGAGTAAGCAGTACCAGGACCAGTCTCCATGGCTATCAAAGAACCGTTGATACGGCCTGGGATAGCGCCTTTGAATGGCTCGTAAGCCACAAAACGGTGGTTCATGATAGCCTCACCAGCAGTAGCTGTCAATACGTTGTTACGCAGACCAATCAAACCACGCGAAGGAATGTTGAACTCTAAGTGTTGCAAGTCGCCTTTCGGCTCCATGATCAAAAGATCACCTTTACGCTGCGTTACCAATTCAATCACTTTACCGGCAGATTCCTCAGGAACGTCTACTACTAAGTGCTCCATTGGCTCCATTTTCTGGCCGTTCTCTTCTTTGAAGATTACCTGTGGCTGACCTACCTGCAATTCGTATCCCTCACGACGCATGGTTTCAATCAGTACAGACAAGTGAAGGATACCACGTCCGTACACTAGGAAGGTGTCTTCTTTGTCAGTCTCGTCTACACGTAGGGCCAGGTTTTTCTCCATCTCTTTGTACAGACGGTCACGTAAGTGACGAGACGTTACAAACTTGCCCTCTTTTCCGAAGAAAGGAGAGTTGTTGATGGTGAACAACATGTTCATGGTTGGCTCATCAATCGCGATGCGCTCCAACGGCTCAGGATTTTCGAAGTCAGCAAGAGTATCGCCAATCTCGAAACCTTCAATCCCGGTTACCGCACAGATCTCGCCGGCAGATACGGACTCCACTTTCACGCGGCCAAGACCCTCAAATACCTGAAGTTCTTTGATTTTCACTTTCTTGATAGAACCATCGCGCTTGCAAAGGCTCATGTTGGCACCCTCAGTCAAAGTACCGCGTTTCACGCGACCAATGGCGATACGACCCACGAAAGAAGAGTAGTCCAAAGAAGTAATCTGCATCTGCGGGGTTCCTTCTTCTGAAGGGGCCGGAGGAATTACATCAATGATTGCATCCAGAAGAGGCGTGATGTTATCGGTTGGTTTCTGCCAGTCGGTGCTCATCCAGCCATTTTTGCTGGAACCGTAGATGGTCACGAAGTCTAATTGGTCTTCGGTGGCATCCAGGTTGAACATCAGGTCGAATACCATTTCGTGTACTTCGTCCGGACGGCAGTTTTCTTTGTCTACTTTGTTTACCACTACAATTGGCTTCAGGCCTAACTGTACGGCTTTGCCCAGCACGAAACGGGTCTGTGGCATAGGGCCTTCAAAGGCATCTACCAGCAGAAGAACACCGTCGGCCATTTTCAATACGCGCTCTACCTCACCTCCAAAGTCGGCGTGACCAGGCGTATCAATGATGTTGATTTTCACATCTTTGTAACGAACCGATACGTTTTTGGAAACGATGGTGATGCCGCGCTCCCGCTCCAGGTCATTGTTGTCCAGGATCAGGTCGTCGAACTGTTGGTGTGCGTCAAAAATCTTTGAGGCGTGGATGATCTTGTCTACCAGCGTGGTCTTACCGTGGTCCACGTGGGCAATAATCGCGATGTTGCGGATACTTTGCATTCAGAGGTTATTTTCAGCCCGCAAAGGTAGGGTTTTTCTCAGGATTTTCTATATTTTTTATGAAAAAGCCCTTTTGCCCAACCACTTACAGGTATTTGCTTGTCTGATGAAACAGAAGGGTAGCCCACTAAGTTCCTCTTAGTGCTTCCAGAAGGGTAGAAGTACGTAGTATGGGAGTACCTGACAGACCGTATTCTTTCGTGTTTATCTAACCCACCACTTCGCTTCACCCTCATTCTGAAAGCTCCTTCACTTTGATGGGATTGATACAGAGAGCTACTAGCTCATTGCAGTAATGTGCAAAAGTGAGGAGGCCTTTCGGGCCATTTTTGATGTTTGGCTAAGTATATTTTCGCTTCAGAAATCATCAGAAATGAATAAATACCAATAGGACTATATAAGATAAAATAAGATTAAAACGAACGTCTGTTTTCTGCGTAATGTCGGGTTCCAAGCGTACCTTTACTAATAGAAATGTTCTGCGGCGAGAATTGATGTTTGGAGACCTGTGTAGGGAAATTTACTGTTTTATCTATACCTAAAACTATACCCATATTATGCCTGTCATCTTGGAGAAAACCGGATTCTCACCTACGCTTCTACCTTTTTATCAGGAAAAAATAAAAGGGTTGCAGCAGGAGTTACGCCCTCACCGGGAGGCGTTGATGCAACATCCCCTCTATGAGTCTATCTATGACCTAGCCGATCTGCGGGTATTCATGGAGCACCACATCTTTGCGGTGTGGGATTTCATGAGTCTACTAAAAAGCCTGCAGCGCCACCTTACCTGCGTAGATGTGCCCTGGACGCCGCATGGCAGTCCTACCAGCCGCCGGCTCATCAATGAGATTGTGCTGGAAGAAGAAAGTGATATTGACCCCCAGGGAAACCCGATCAGCCACTTTGAACTTTACGTGCGGGCCATGGAAGAATGCGGCGCCGATACCCGCCTGATCCATGAGTTTATGGCCGGTCTGCACCAAGGCAAATCTGTGTTTACCCAATTGGAGAATCTTCCGGTACCGGGCCACACCAAAGAGTTCGTAAGCCACACCTTCCAGATTATAGAAAGTGGGCAGGCCCACCGCATTGCCGCCTCCTTCACCTTCGGGCGCGAAGACGTGATCCCAGACATGTTCCGTTGCCTCATTGGCGACCTGAACCGTCGGTACCCAGGTACCTTAGACACGTTCCAGTATTACATGGATCGTCATATTCATTTAGACGAGGAGGTGCATTCTCCGTTGGCTATGAAAATGGTAGCCGACCTGTGCGGCGAAGACGAACATAAATGGGAAGAGTGCCGCCAGATAGCCGTGGCGTGCCAAAAGATGCGCCTGCACCTGTGGGACGGCATTTTAGCGAAGATCCATCGTTATTAAACCGCTTAAATCCTTTGGGTGAGGGTTGACGTACTGTAAAAGCACAGACCCTTAACCCACAAAACTATGGATTTAGAGAACCTTAGCTCCAACAGCGAGAACATTGAGAATACCGGCTACCTTATTCTGAAAGCCTTCAAAACCAAAGGCACCCAGGCCGAGGAAGTACTAGGTTGGGACGAGATTTACCCGTTCCTGCACCAGGAAGACGACAAACTCCACTACCAGGACGTCCAGAAACGGGCCGAAGAACATTTGCGCAACCAAGGTTACGCCACACCAGACCCGGCAGGTCTGCGGTTAACACCCGTAGGCTACAAGGCGGTGCAGGAGTTAGAAGATGAAGATTTAAGTCAAAGCAACGCCAGATAAACCGAGGACCATGCAGACGTTTTGGAGGAGTTTTGAGAAGAAGGGGCGTAAAACGTCTATCATGGCAAGTTGCTTTCTATGGGGCGCCCTTGCAGTGGCCTGCACCTCATCCAGAGACAGCCCGGCCCTGGAAGTAACCCAACCGCAGCGCACCTACCGGGTCACGCCCACCGTGCGCGACATGAACAACCAGGCGAGCCAGGTAAACCAGAAAAAGAACATAGAAGACCGCAACCCCAACTCGCCCGGTAACCAAACCCCAGCTGTTCGAAGCCAGAAGATACTCCCCGGCAGAGCACCGGTAGCACCAGATACTATTCGGCGCCCACCCATGCCACCCGCCGTAAGAACCACCGGGCAATAAGCTGAAAGCCGTTTTTAGGCTGATTTTCTGAAGAAGACCTTTAAAACACCACCATCTTTCAAAACGATGGTGGTGTTTTTGTTTGGTAGGACAACCCCCAGCCCCTCCTAAATTAGGAGGGGAGCTTTCCTTCTACTGCGTTTTAGCCATGCTTTTCTGAAAAGGAGGGCAAAAGCGCAACCCACCCCTACCCCTCCGAGGAGGTGAATACTCTCACAGGCCGTTATTCTCCTAGCCAATTACCTCCTTGTCACCTTCCTTCCACCCGTCCGTAGGACGAAGGAAGGCATTGCAGCGGAACAGGCAGCTAATAAGCTCACCTGCGCCTTCCTCAGCGGAGGGCCGCCTGCGTAGCCCGAAGCAAGGGGAAGCGCAAGTAATGGCAGCCCTGACAGCAATAGCCGCAAGCTCCCTATAGAACAAAAGGCTCTTGCCAGGTGGTATCAACTGAAGCTCCGCCTGTCTGAGCGGCAGCGAGTTCGGAACTTCTTGATTCTTTTGGTTACTTTTCTCATCAAGGAGAAAAGTGACAAACGCCAGCAGGAAGCATCTGCCGCCTAGAAGTTGGAAAGAAAGTGGTTGAAAGTAAAGGCTTGTACGTTTCGCCAATCAGGAGATTGGCTGTCCACTAAGTGCGTAGAGCGCTGACGCTAACTCTACGCACAGCGAAAAAACACAATAAATTTTGCTACTTAATAATGGCCAGAACAGCGAATTAGGAATAACCCCAGCAACAAAGAACCACAGCGGCCTTCTTCCAAATCTCAGACGTATAGAGTAGGAAAACAAGCGAAACAAAACCTCCCTGCAAATTCGCTATATTTGCCTTTTCAAAGAAAGAACATGGCTGAGACAACTTATCCCCAACGATATACTATTACCGCGGCGCTGCCCTACGCCAACGGCCCCGTACACATTGGGCATTTGGCTGGCGTGTACATTCCCGCCGATATCTACGCGCGGTACCTGCGTTCGCGCGGCCGAGACGTGAAGTTTGTGTGCGGTTCTGACGAACACGGCGTTCCTATCACCATAAGGGCCAAGAAAGAAGGCATCACGCCGCAGCAAGCCGTTGACAAATACCACGAGCTCATCAAAAGCTCCTTCGCGGACTTCAACATTTCCTTTGATATTTATTCCCGCACCTCGTCCAAAACACACGCCGAGATTGCCTCTGGGTTCTTCCGGAAGCTGTATGACGAAGGCAAATTCATTGAGCAGACCACCCAGCAGTACTTCGATGAGAAGGCCCAGCAGTTCTTGGCTGACCGTTACATTGTGGGCACTTGCCCTAAATGCGGAAACGAAAACGCGTACGGCGACCAGTGCGAGAGCTGCGGAACGTCTCTGAACGCCACCGACCTGATCAATCCTAAAAGTACCTTAAGCGGAGAGCCGCCCGTGCTGCGCGAAACCAAACACTGGTACCTGCCCTTGGACCAATATGAGCCCTGGCTGCGCGAATGGATTGTGGACGGCCATAAAGGCGACTGGAAAACCAACGTGTACGGCCAGTGCAAAAGCTGGATAGACCAAGGCTTACAGCCCCGTGCCGTAACCCGTGATTTGGACTGGGGTGTGCCCGTGCCTGTAGAAGGTGCCGAAGGCAAAGTACTCTACGTGTGGTTTGATGCGCCCATCGGGTACATCTCCGCTACCAAAGACCTGACGCCCGACTGGGAAACCTACTGGAAAGACAAAAACTCCAAGCTGGTGCACTTCATTGGTAAGGATAACATTGTGTTCCACTGCATCATCTTTCCGGCCATGCTCAAGGCGCACGGCGACTACGTGCTGCCTGACAACGTACCAGCCAACGAGTTCCTGAACCTGGAAGGCAACAAAATCTCCACGTCCCGTAACTGGGCGGTGTGGCTGCACGAGTACATGCAAGACCTGCCCGGCAAAGCCGATGTGTTGCGCTACGTGCTGTGTGCCAACGCCCCTGAAACCAAGGACAACGACTTCACCTGGAAAGATTACCAGGCCCGCAACAATAATGAGCTGTTGGCCATCTTCGGGAACTTCATTAACCGGGCGGTGGTGCTCACCCATAAATACTACAACGGAGCCGTTCCGCAGCGTGGTGAGTTGACCCCATTAGAGGAGGAAGTGCTGGCACAGTTAGCTGATTTCCCGGAGAAGATCGCGCTCTCGCTGGAATTATACCGGTTCAAAGAGGCTTTGGGCGAATTGATGAACCTGGCCCGCCTCGGGAACAAGTACCTCGCAGACACCGAGCCGTGGAAACTGATTAAGACTGATGCGGCGCGGGTGGAAACCATTATGAATATCGCGCTGCAGATTTCGGCCAGTCTGGCTATTCTGTCTGAACCGTTTTTACCGGAAACTGCTAATAAACTGGCCAACATGCTGCAGTACACGGCCGGTAAATGGAACGAAGCTGGTTCTCCGGATTTGCTTCCAGCAGGGCACACCATCGGCGAAGGCGCGCTTCTGTTTGAAAAGATTGAAGATGCTGTGATTGAGGCGCAGGTGCAGAAGTTGCTGGATACCAAAAAGGAGAATGAGCTGGCTAACGCCGTAGCCGCGCCCGCCAAAGAAGACATCACCTTTGAGGATTTTTCCAAAATTGACATCCGAATTGGTACGATCATAGAAGCCGAGAAGGTAGCCAAAACCAAGAAACTCCTGAAGCTGAAGGTAGACACCGGCATTGACCAGCGCACCATTGTGAGTGGTATTGCCGAGCACTTCAACCCTGAGGAGATTATTGGACAGCAAGTAAGTGTATTGGTGAACTTAGCTCCGCGTGAGATTAAAGGCATTGTAAGCCAAGGCATGCTCCTGATGGCTGAAAACGCTGATGGATCTTTGGCGTTTATGCAACCTTCTAAGCCAGTGGTAAACGGCGGCGGCGTGTCGTAAAGAATTCAGATTTAGGAATTAAAGTTAAAATGCGTTTTCAGCCTGTCTTAGTGAGATCGGGCTGAAAACGCATTTTGCTTTCTATTCCTTTCCTTCAATGAACACCTGGTCTTTAGGCGGGAACAGTCGGTCTATGACGTTGATTAACCGGGCACGGGTTTTCTTGTTGCGCTTTAACAACGCCAACTGCTTATAATCGAATTCCTGGATGCGGGCAATCTCCTGGGCTACGGTACAGTTTTTCAGGTGTGATTCCAGGAAGAACTGGCTGATGTGCTCGTTCCATTCATCTTTGTTGCCCCAATAATGCGCCAGCCAGGGTTTGGCCTCTTGCAGCTTATATGTTTCCTCCAGGGCAACAGAAAGGGCGAATTGCTCTATCAGGCGGGGAGTGACTTGCTGGGCGCACATTCTGTCGCAGACTTCCAGGGCTAAGGTGATGGCGGCCAGATTATGTTGCGAAGGAAGCGCGACCACCCCAGCGTTCCACATCTGGTGGCGTTCGGTAAACTTGAATCCACCTAAGTCCATGTACTTAACCTGTTCCCACATCCGCTTTTCGGTCTTGCTTTTCAAGGCCGAGAGTTTGCCTTCAATCTGGTGCATGAAGGCGGCCCCTTGCATTAATTGCGCCCGTAAATTCTGAGGGTTTTGGTACAGGAAAACGTCAGAGTCTAAGTACATGACGGCATGGTCTGGGTGCTCCCTGACCAATTGTTCAATGGCTTTGATTTTCACGCGCCAGAAAAAATTATGCGGCCCTTTCCAGGCGGTGAGCTGCTCCTCAGAAATGGTAATTATTTGTACCTGTTGCGCTAAATGTTGGTAATACTGCGGATAATCTGTGAAAACGTAGATGGTGGACAGTTCCTTTTGGTGCGGCAAAAACGACAAAATGGCGAAGTTCGCCTGATAGTGGTTTTTGATGTTAGGGCCAAACGTGAGGAACAATAAATTCATGCAGCGAAGTACAAAAGGATTAGGTTTGACGATTGACCCAGAAAACAAAGCGACGTGCCCAGCCAAAGCTGGCGCAAATCAAAAACCACTTCTTAGTTTTAGGCCGATTTTCCAGAAAATAGCCTAGAACCGGTGAGCGTTCCTTGCTCTACTCAATCTCTGGACTTAGGTTGTAGGTTAGTTGTCTCTGCTTACCTTCAGCACAATCTTTCCTATATGTTCGCTGCTCTCCATGAGCGCGTGGGCTTGGGCGGCCTGTTCTAAATCAAATACTTTGTACAGCACTGGCTTAAACTTTCCGGCGGCCAGTAGGGGCCAGACGCGTTCTGCAATGTCTGCGGTGAGGGCGGCTTTGAAGGAAGCATCGCGGGGGCGCAGGGTGCTGCCGGTAATGGTGAGCCGTTTCTGCATGACTTGCCGCACATCAAACGTACCCGTGGCGCCTTGCATAGCATTGATGAAAACCAGGCGGCCATCTGGTTTGAGCAGGTTCAGGCTCTTAGGAATGTAGTCGCCACCTACCATGTCCAGAATCACATCCACGCCATCGGCTTTCAGTTCTGCTTCAAAATCTTGGGTCTTGTAATTGAGACAGCGGCCAGCGCCTAGTTCTTCGCAGGCCCGGCACTTGACCTCGCTGCCCGCTGTGGCGTACACCGTGGCACCCCAGGCCTTGGCCAGTTGAATAGCCGTAATCCCGATGCCGCTGCTTCCGCCGTGTACCAGAAACGTTTCGCCGGGTTGTAATTGACCTCTCTGGAAGACGTTGTGCCAGACAGTGAAAACGGTTTCGGGCAGGGAAGCAGCTTCTGCAAAGCTCCAGCCTTTGGGCAGGAGCAAACAGTGCCAGGCATCTACTACCGCGTATTCGGCATAGCCACCACCGGGCAACAAGGCACAGACAGCATCACCGGGTTTCCAGTTCTCCACTTCGTCTCCGCAGGTTTCTATGACGCCCGCAATCTCTAAGCCGGGAATGTCAATGGGCGCACCTATTGGCGGCGGATAATGGCCTTTGCGCTGCGCTACGTCTGGCCGGTTAATGCCGGCGGCGTGCACCCGCACCAATACCTGATGTGCCTCCGGCGAAGGGGTGGCTCGCTCCTGTATCTGTAGCACCTCGGGTGCGCCGGGTTCTGTGATCACTACTGCTTTCATGGGTTCAGCCTTTTTAGGATAGAGAAGAAAGTTCTAACCTATACCATTTGTGCGGAAGGAGGTTGCGGGCGGGTGAAATGCGCGGTACGGCTGACCAGGAAATGCGGTCTTCGGTTTAGGGCTTGTTTCTTGAAAGCAGGCCCTAAACCAAAGCATGATTCTTTATTGTCTGGGTGTTTCTGGAAATGCGGGTACTACCTGCACATAGACTGGCGAAGAAACCGAGGCCGAGTTCCCGGTATACGTCAGCTTGCCGGTTTGAGGGTCTACTTTGAAGGTAGTGATGTTGTTGGAGCGTTGGTTGGCTACCAGCATGGTTCGGCCCGAAAGGCTGAGCCCGAAATTACGGGGCCAGTTGCCTTGCGTGTTCACGTGCTGCACCAGCGTCAGTTTGTTTGAGTTTTGGTCTATGGCGAAGACCACAATGCTGTTATGCCCGCGGTTAGAACCGTACAGGAACTTGCCATTTGCAGAGACGTGAACATCGGCGCAGAAGCTCTCTCCTTTAAAATCTGCGGGCAGCGTAGAAACGGTTTCTACCTCAGTTAAGGTGCCGGTTGCCGAGTTATAGGTGAAGGTGGTAAGGGTGGAATTCAGCTCATTAATCACGTACGCAAAGCGCTTGTTGGTAGGATGGAAGGTGAGGTGGCGCGGTCCCGCCCCAGCTTTTGCGGTAAACGCCGGTTGCGGCTGCCGCTCCAGTTTGCCTTCGGATTTATTTAGTTTATAGCTGATGATTTGGTCAATGCCTAAGTCAACGGCCAGCGCATACTCGTTGCTGGGATCAGGGATAATGCAATGTGCGTGGGCCGCGTCTTGCTGCGGCCGGGGACCTTTGCCCTGGTGCTGGTCCATGTCAGAAGAGGCTCCTAAACGGCCATCGGCTTGTATAGGGAAGGCACTTACGTTTCCACCCACGTAGTTTGCTACCAGGGCTACTTTGTCTTTATGGTCCAGGCTGATGTAGCAGGGTGCGCCGCCCAAAGAAGGTTGCCGGTTCAGGAAAGCAAGGTTTCCGGTTTTCTGGTCAATGGCAAACGCGCTGACCGCCCCGCTTTTCTGGCATTCGTACTCAGTGGTTTCATTTACCGCGTACAGGTGTTTCCGGTCTGCGTCTAAGGTGAGGAAAGAAGGGTTCTCGCCCCCTTTTACGGCCAGAACTCTGGTCAAGGCTCCTGTTTCTTCGTTCAGCCGGTACGCGAAAATGCTTTCGGCGTCTGGTTTGGCATAAGTACCCACGTAAACCATCATTTCTTTATCTGTTGCACGTTGCTTAACGGAAGTACAGGCAGCCAAGGTTATGCTCAGCAGTAGAAGGAGAGAGGTCAGCGATTTCATAGAAGGGTAAAACGTAGATTTTGGGAAAGATGCCGAAAAGAATGGAAAGGAGAAAAGCCTTTCGTGTTTTAGGGCTTGTTTCTGAAATAAGGCGCAGAAAGGCATAACCCATTACGAAGTGGCCTGCAATCGGTTTACCACCAGATAAAACCCCGCTGCCGCTACCACGCACAACACGCTGGCTCCCCACCACAGCGTCCCAAACCCGAAAGTAGCGATGGCAGTGGTGCCCACATAAGGGCCAATGATGTGCGCCGCGGAATAGGAAAGACTGTAGAGCCCCATGTAAGAGCCTCGGTTCAGCGGACCGGAGCGTTGCACCGTGAGGGTGCTCATGAACGGCATGGCCATAATCTCTGAGAGGCTCATAAGCAGCACGGAGATATAGAGCACAACAAGTCCTTTTGCTACGTTAATGATGACAAAGGCCATTGCCAGTAACAGCAAACCCAGTACAATCATTTTCCAGAGGGCATGCTTGTCACCAATGAGGTACACAATGATCATCTCCAGCAGGAAAACCATCAGTCCGTTGAAAGCTAGCAGGGCGCCAATCTGTAGCTCAGACAGGTGGTAAACCTGCCGGTAATACAAGGGCATGGTGGAAAAAAACTGGAAGAAAGCCACCGCAAAGCAGCAGCACAAGACCGTGAACAGCAGAAACAAACCATCGCGGTAAGGGGAGCGCATGTGTTGTGGCGGAGCAGAAGAAGTTTCAGACTGTGTTTGTTGGGCCGGGCGGTGCCCTTGTTTATGCCGAAAGTAAAAGAAGAACAGGACACCCGCGCTCAGGCAAGTCAAGCCATCGGCCATGAACAGCCATTGGTAGGACACCGTCGCCAGTACGCCACCTAGAGCCGGACCAATGGAGAAACCCAGGTTAATGGCCATTCGGTTGAGGGAAAAAGCGCGGGTCACATTCTCAGGGCGGGCGTAGGAACTCACCGAAGAAGCATTGGCCGGACGCAGGCACTCGGTTAAGAGACTCAGCATGAAAATGCCACCTGCAAAGAGTTCGAACCGCTGTAAGGTGAGCATCACGAAAAACCAGCTTCCGCCTAAAATAAGGCTGAAGAACTGCACTTTGAAATGCCCTATCTTATCCGTAAGCCAGCCGCCCAGAAACGTACCGCACATGGAGCCTACTCCAAACAAGCTCAGCAGCACCCCTACCTGTTTCAAGTTGAAACCCAGCGCCTCTGTGAGGTACACGCTCAAAAATGGCACTACCATGGCTCCGCTGCGGTTTATGAACATGACCGCCGCTAGCAGCCAGGCTTCTCTGGAGAGGCCACCAAAGGCATTGCCGTAAAGAGATAAGAGTCGTTTCATAAAGTGGGCGAACGGCACAAAAGTAGAGAATTAGACCAACTCTACGGGTAAAAAAATGCAGGGCGAATGTTCTCCAATGAAGGACAAGCAACACCCAAACAGCAACAGTTGGCACTAGAAGTCAGTTTGCCTGCAACCGGCGCACTACAACATAGAGTCCGGTGGCCGCTATGACACAGACCGCACTGCACCCCCACCACAAGGTGTTAAACCCGAAGCGGTCAATGACGTGAGTGCCCGCCAACGGACCCAGAATAAAGGCCACTGAATAGGAGAGGGTATGGAGCCCCATGTAAGCGCCCCGGTTCTGCGGATTAGATCTGTGTACGGTTAGCGTACTCATGAACGGCAAGGCCAGCAATTCTGCTAGTCCCCACACGAAAACCGAAAGCACCAGCACCCACCAGCTGTAGGCCACGGTTAGTAACGCGAACGCCACCGCCAACAGCAGTGACCCGGCTACAATCATCTTCCAAAGGCTTCGTACCTTGCCCAGGCGGTAGACAATAACCATCTCCAGCAGAAACACCAGAATACCATCAAAGGCCAGTAAAGTCCCTATTTCGGCTTTGGTTAAGTGGTGCACCTTGCGCCAATAGATTGTGAGCGTAGTAAACAACTGCGAAAACGCCATCAAATAACAGCAGCACAAAACGGTAAAGACAATGAAAAGGCCATCTTGATAAGGGGAGCGTAGGGTTGCCGGAACCGACTCAGGGCGGATTGGCTGTTCTTCTGGCGCAAGTGACACGGTGTTTAGCGGTCGGTTCCGGAAAAAGAAGAAGAAAACGATACCAGCCGCTAAACACGCCAAGCTATCTGACAGGAAAAGTAACTTATAAGACACCATGGCCAACATACCGCCTAGCGCCGGACCAATGACAAAGCCCAGGTTAATGGCCATGCGGTTAAGGGAAAAGGCGCGGGTCACACTCTCTGGGGAGGAGTAGGCACTTACCGCCGCCGCATTGGCGGGTCGCAAACTTTCCATTAAGATGCTCAGCATGAAAAGCCCTGCCGCCAGTACTTCAAACCGTTCTACCCACAGCATGATGAAAAACCCGGCACTCGCCAGAAAAAAGCTCATCATCTGCACCTTGAAATGACCCAGCCTGTCTGTCAGCCAACCACCCAGAAAGTTACCCACCGCAGCCCCCATGCCAAACAAACTCAGCAGCACCCCTACTTGCTTTAAGCTGAAACCTAATGCCTCTGTAAGGTAGACGCTCAGGAATGGCACCACCATGGCCCCACTGCGCTGAATAAATATGACCAGAGATAAAAGACAGGCTTCCTTGGAGAGTCCACCAAAGGCATTGCGATAAAGAGAAAAAATGCGAGGCATGGGAAGGTTCAGTAGCACAAAGCTAGGCAAATGGGGTCAGACCAAAAGCTACCTTCAGATAATGATAGGATTATAGTTCTATAAAAAATAAATCCGTTTAGAAAAAATGACTTTGCTTAATGCTTCTTGCAGTCAATGAAGGTAGCTAGCATCATAAACAGAATGGCGTTTCTAAGGTGTTCTCTGCAAACAACCTTAGAAACGCCATTCTGTGATCTCAGGTAATAAGAGGTTATTTATTAAAAAAATTCATGGTGCGCTCCAACCCAATGGTCCCGAAGGAAAGGCACATCTCAGCGGCTTTCTCAATGTGCGTCGGTAAATCGATTTGCTCATCTGCGGAGAAGGGGCTGAGTACATAATCTACCTGTCTTCCTTTGGAAAACTGGGAATCTACCCCAAACCGGAGCCGTGGGTATTCATTGTTGCCCAAGGTTTCCTCAATATGTTTTAGACCGTTGTGCCCACCGGCGCTGCCTTTGGCCCGCATGCGCAGCTTCCCGAAGGGTAAGGCCAGGTCATCGGTAATGACCAGCATCTGCTGGGCCGGTATCTTCAAGACGCTCAGCCAATGCGCCACGGCTTTGCCGCTCAGGTTCATGTAGGTGGTGGGTTTCACCAGGGTAAAGTGCTTGCCCTTTGTCTTGAATTCTGTCACAAAGGAGTGCCGACCGGTGTCAAAAGAAACCTCATGCTTTTTAGCCAGATGGTCCAATACCATAAAGCCGATGTTGTGGCGCGTGTCCGCATATTCGGGGCCAATGTTGCCCAAGCCCACCAGTAAGTATTTCATATCAGTTGGAATGTCATCTGTTGGCCTAGAAGTCTTTTTCCCGCCAAACCAGTTGACTAAACGTGTAAACATGCCGCAAAGGTAAGGGCTTCTGTGTTTTGGGGCTAATTTTTAGAAAATAGGCTTAGAGCAGATTGAGCCATTCTACAATAGATTGTAAATAACTATGGCTCGGAAGTAACTTCCGAGCCATAGCAGGGGACTAATTATTCAGAAACAGCCTTGGAACCTTACTTTATATAGCGGCTAGGCCTTTCTCCAGATCTGTGATCAGTTCTTCCACTTCCTCAATGCCCACTGATAAACGAATCAAGCCTACTGTGATACCCATGTTCTCCTGCTGTTCTTTGGTAAGACCGCGGTGCGAAGTGCCTAAGGGGTAAGAAATGGAAGTCGTAACGCCTGCCAGGGACGGGGCAAACGGAATGTGCGACAACGCCTGCATGAACCGGTTAACGGCTTCGGCATCATCCGCTATTCTGAAGGAGAGCATGCCCCCGCATTTGCCGTTTCCCTGCGTTTGAGCCAGAGCGTGTTGCGGATGTTCGGGCAAGCCCGGATAGAAAACCGCCTGCACTTTGGCGTGCTGTTGCAGGAACTCGGCAATGGCCTGGGCGTTGCGGGAATGCTCGCGGATTCTAAGTTTCAAGGTTTTTAGCCCTCTGGCTCCTAACCAGCTTTCAAAGGGACTCAGGTTCAGGCCCCATGTCCGCATGATCTGGGCGGCACGGTTTGCGTCTTCCTGGGTTTTAGCGATCACTACACCCGCCGTTACATCGCTGTGGCCCGAGAGATATTTGGTGACACTATGGATGACCATGTCTGCGCCTAACTGCAAAGGCTGGGTGATAACAGGCGAGGCGAAGGTATTGTCCACCACCAGTTTTATGCCATTTTTCCCGCAAACCTGAGCTAAACGCGTTAAATCCATCACCATCATCATAGGATTGCTGATGGTCTCGGCTAACATCAATCTGGTGTTTTCCTGCACATAACTTTCCAACGAATAACTATCGGCGGTAGGCACGTAGGTAACGGAGATGCCCAACCGCGAAAGTTCATTGGAGAGGAGGGAAGAAGACCCGCCGTAGATTTCCTCAGCACACAGCACGTGGTCGCCCGCTTTGGCGTACACCAGCACTGCCGTCAAAATCGCCGACATACCCGAGGAAGTGGCTACTGCCCCTTGCCCGTGTTCCAACTGGTTTATTTCCTGGGCTAGTTCCTCGCTGTTGGGGTTTCCGTAGCGGGTGTACATGTAATGTTTGCCTGGTTCCTGGAAATACGTTTCCAGCGCATTGAGGTCCTCAAAGGTGAAAACCGAGGTTTGATAGATGGGCGTTACTTTAGGCGAGATAGACACGGTGGAATTAATTAAGAATTAGGAATTAATAATTAAGAATCGAAAGTGCATTTAACAACAGCACAGAACAACCAATAATCAGCAACTGACAATCAACAATTCTAAAGGTAAGAAGAAAGCTCTAATCTGGTGAATTCGTTTTTGGCCTGTTCTTCAGAAAACGGCCTGAAAAGCGAAAGCCCGCCTTCTGGGTAGAAGAACGGGCTTTCAGAATGAAAACAGGAAAGAATCTAGGCGATGACAGCTTCGGCCAGGACAATGATTTTGTTGTCCAGAACTTCCACCACTCCCCCGTCAATCTGGAACACCAGTTGAGCACCGGTGGCAGGCGTGATGCGTACCGGTCCGTTGGCCAGGGCACTGATGAGGGCGGCGTGGTTGTTCAACACTTCAAACCCACCATTGATGCCCGGAAACTTCACCGAGGTAACGTCGCCTTCAAATACTCTTTTATCTGGGGTGATGATTTCTAAATACATTGCTATGAGTTCTGAGTTCTGAGTCTTGAGTCATGAGTCATCTTTTGATAAACTCAGAATTTGGACTTAGAAGGAATAAAACCTAATAATATTCTGAGTCTTAAACTCTGAGCCAGGATCTTTTACAGACTCAGAACTCAAGACTCAGAACTCAAAGTTTACTTTGCTTCGGCCATCATTTTCTGACCTTTGGCAACGGCGTCTTCAATGGTACCTACCAGGTTGAAGGCTGCCTCAGGCAGGTTGTCATGCAAACCGTCCATGATTTCGTTGAAGCCACGGATGGTGTCTTTGATGTCCACCAATACACCTTTTAAGCCGGTGAACTGCTCGGCTACGTGGAATGGCTGAGACAAGAAACGCTGTACCCGGCGCGCTCTGTGTACCACTAATTTATCTTCTTCAGATAATTCGTCCATACCCAAGATAGCGATGATGTCTTGCAATTCTTTGTAACGCTGCAGAATCTCTTTCACGCGCTGGGCGGTGTTGTAGTGCTCATCGCCTACTACATCGGCCGTCAAGATACGGGACGTAGAATCCAGCGGGTCTACCGCAGGGTAGATACCCAGCTCAGAGATTTTACGGGAAAGTACAGTGGTAGCATCCAAGTGAGCGAAGGTTGTCGCTGGAGCCGGGTCAGTCAAGTCATCTGCAGGTACGTAAACGGCCTGTACAGAAGTGATGGAACCACGCTTAGTAGACGTGATACGCTCTTGCATGGCACCCATTTCCGTAGCCAGGGTTGGCTGGTAACCTACCGCAGATGGCATACGACCTAAAAGGGCCGATACCTCAGAACCTGCCTGGGTGAAACGGAAGATGTTGTCAATGAAGAAAAGGATGTCACGGCCAGAACCTGTACCGTCGCCGTCGCGGAAAGACTCGGCAATGGTCAAACCAGACAAGGCTACGCGGGCGCGGGCCCCTGGCGGCTCGTTCATCTGACCGAACACGAAGGTTGCTTTAGAGTCTTTCAACGCCTCAGCATCCACTTTGGAAAGATCCCATCCGCCGTGCTCCATAGATTCCATGAACTCGTCACCGTATTTCACGATGCCAGACTCAATCATCTCACGCAGCAAGTCATTTCCTTCACGGGTACGCTCACCAACACCGGCAAATACAGAAAGACCACCGTGGCCTTTGGCGATGTTGTTGATCAACTCCTGGATCAATACGGTTTTACCTACTCCGGCACCCCCAAACAAACCAATTTTACCTCCTTTAGAGTAAGGCTCAATCAGGTCAATTACTTTGATACCGGTATATAATACCTCAGAAGAGGTAGAAAGATCTTCAAATTTAGGCGCATTGCGGTGAATAGGCAGGTCTACCAAACTGGCAGGCTGCGGAATACCGTCAATAGCATCGCCAATTACGTTGAACAGACGGCCTAGCACGTTATCGCCGGTAGGCATTGAAATAGGAGCCGCAAGGTCAGTTACTTCCATGCCACGGGTCAAGCCCTCGGTTGCGTCCATCGCAATGGTACGTACCCGGTCTTCGCCTAAGTGCTGCTGGGTTTCCAGTACCACACGGGCACCGTTCGCCTTCGTCACTACCAGGGCATCCATGATGTTGGGCAACTTAGAATTCTCACCCGAGAAGCTAACGTCCACTACCGGACCGATCACTTGGGTAATTCTGCCAATATTCGCCATTTGGTTGGTTTATAATTATTTAGATAGATACTCACTTCTTTCAGGCTGCAAAAATAGGGCTTTCTTCCCTCATTTCCATAGAAGTATGTAAAAAGTTTCACGGGTAATTCTGCCTTGTAAGGTGACGAAGTTGAAGCGCTAATTGTTTGCTTAGGGTCGTTTTTAGGTCGGTTTTCTAAGAATCTGCCTAAAACCAGAAAACGGCATGGTTGCTTTCTTGAGGAGGTAAAGGTGGAAATAGAAGCATAGAATCTTCGTTTTACAGGTGTTTTCTGGAATGAAGGCCTAAAATCATCTTAAAAGAGGGCCGCTGCTTCTAAAAGAAATCTTTATTTTTGCCCTGTCTTACCAAATCCATATCCGTCTTGGAAACCCAGACCCTGACTACTGTAGATACCGCCCAGAAACTGGGCCTTTTACCTGAAGAGTTCGATCGCATTAAAGAAATTCTGGGCCGCACGCCCAACTTCACTGAGCTGAGTATCTTCTCGGTGATGTGGTCTGAGCACTGTTCTTACAAAAACTCTATTGTTTGGCTGAAGACTTTGCCCAAAGATTCGCCTCGTATGCTGGCGAAAGCCGGGGAGGAGAACGCTGGTCTGGTAGACATTGGCGGTGGTTTGGCTTGCTCCTTTAAGATAGAGTCCCATAACCACCCCTCGGCGCTGGAGCCTTACCAAGGCGCGGCCACCGGTGTGGGCGGGATAAACCGTGATATCTTCACCATGGGTGCCCGACCTATCGCGCAGCTGAATTCATTGCGTTTCGGGAACCCGAACTCAGATAAAACCAAGCGCCTGTTAAGAGGCGTAGTAAAAGGAATCGGGGACTACGGCAATGCCTTCGGAATCCCGACCGTGGGTGGCGAGTTGTTCTTTGATGACTGCTACAACGTGAACCCTTTGGTTAATGCCTTCTCAGCGGGTATTGTGGAAGTAGGGAAAACCGCCAGTGCCACGTCGCACGGCGTAGGAAACCCAGTATTCATCATCGGCTCGGCCACTGGTAAAGACGGTATCCACGGCGCGGCTTTCGCATCAAAAGATATTACCGAAGATTCTGTGAACGACTTGCCAAGTGTACAGGTGGGTGACCCGTTCCAGGAGAAGTTGCTTTTAGAGGCTACTCTGGAGATTCTGGCTACAAACAAGGTGGTGGGAATGCAAGATATGGGTGCCGCCGGTATCACCTGCTCTACCTCAGAGATGAGCGCCAAAGGCGAAAGCGGCATGGAAATTTGGCTGGAAAAAGTACCCATGCGCCAAGCTAACATGCAGCCGTTCGAAATCCTTTTATCCGAAAGTCAGGAGCGCATGCTGGTGGTGATGGAGAAAGGTTCTGAAGACCTCATCTACCAGATCTGCGACAAGTGGGATATGTCCTGCGCCCAGATTGGCGAAGTAACCGACACCAAACGCCTGCGCTACTACGTGAAAGGCGAGCTGGTAGCCGATGTTCCTGCCGAAGACTTAGTACTAGGTGGCGGCGCTCCGGTGTATCACCGCGAGTACCGTGAGCCCGCTTATTTTGCAGAGGCCCAGAAATTCACCATTGACTCTGTTCAAGAGCCCGAAGATTATAAAGCCGTAGCCGAGTTCCTTGCCACGCACCCGAACATCGCCTCTAAGCGCTGGGTGTACAAGCAGTACGACTCCATGATTGGTACAGCCACCTTAACCACTAACCGTCCCGCCGATGCCGGTATTGTGAAGGTGAAAGGTTCTGACAAGGCCATCGCCATCACTGTGGACTGCAACAGCCGCTACGTAAACGCAGATCCGGAGGAAGGTACTGCTATTGCCGTAGCCGAAGCTGCCCGTAACATTGTCTGCTCCGGAGGCGAGCCGGTGGCTATCACCAACTGCCTCAACTTCGGGAACCCGTACGTGCCGGAAGTGTATTGGCAATTTGTGGGTGCCATCAAAGGCATGGGCAAAGCGTGTACGGCCTTCGGGACGCCCGTAACCGGCGGAAACGTGAGTTTCTATAACCAGTCTTCAGACGAAGGACCGGTGTTCCCTACACCAACAATTGGCATGCTGGGTATTCTGGAAGACAAAGCCAACACCATGACCCTGGCTTTCCAGCAGGAAGGTGACGCTATCTATTTATTAGGTGATCCCGCCAATGACATCGCGTCCAGCGAATACCTGTACTCGTACCACGGCGTGAAACTGTCTCCGGCCCCGGCCTTTGACATGGAGAAAGAGCTGCTTCTGCAGAAAACTGTGAAAACCCTGATTGAAGGTAAACTCATCCAGTCGGCCCATGACTGCGCCGATGGCGGGTTGTACATCACGTTATTGGAGTCGGCTATGCCGAATGAACTAGGTTTTTCTATCTCTACCGATAGAAACTTCCGCAAAGACGCATATTTATTTGGCGAGAGCCAAGGCCGTGTGGTCGTGAGCGTTTCACCGGCGCAACAGGAAGCCTTCGAGAAACAAGTATCCGGTAACGGCCTGACTTTCAAAAAAATTGGTGAGGTAACCGCCCGCTACTGCGAAATTGACGGCGAGACGTTTCATGCCATACAAGTCATCAAAAACAGCTATGACACCGCGCTGGAGCGGATTATGGAATAAATTTTTGAAAATTTTTTCGCCTGGTGTATTGCGCTGAAAGAATTCTTTTCTACCTTTGCAACACCAAACGACAACAACTAGTTGTCAGCGGAGATTGTCCGATGGTGTAACTGGCAACACGTCTGATTTTGGTTCAGAAGAGTCCAGGTTCGAAACCTGGTCGGACAACCTAGAAAGCCTCTTAGAGAAATCTGAGAGGCTTTTTTTATGCCCGCTTGGCAAGTTCTTAAAGTGCGCAGCATTCAGGGTTGCTGCTGGCGTAACACTTTCCTGTCATTTCCCCAATTCAATATCCCTACATTTAGAGGTAAACCTTTCTTGCTTTTCCTTTTTCTTCCAAGTATGACCCAAGCTTTCACAATGCTTGTTTGTCTTCTTGATATTCCGTTTTAAGAAGAGGAGAATAGTTCTTCCACAAGCTTTGCTTGTATGCATCATAATTTTCTAGACATGTTTGTCTATTTGTCAAAGAAATCTGCTCTCATGAAGGTGTACAGGAATGGAAGTTCCCCATCAAAGAAAATAGGAAGATGTTAAAGTATTCTGGGCAGAAAAGAATTCTGGTAGCGGTAGATTGTGTCATCTTCGGGTTTGACGGTGAAAGTTTCCGGCTGCTCCTCATCAGGCGTGGATTTGCGCCGCAGCAACAGAAGTGGAGTTTAATGGGCGGTTTTATACGGGCAGACGAAAGTCTGGATCTAGGAGCTAAACGCATCCTGAAAGAACTAACCGGACTGGAAGGTGTTTATCTGGAACAGATTAGTGCATTCAGTGAGCCCAACCGTGACCCGGTGGAAAGAACCATTGGCGTGCCTTATTTTGCCTTGATTGATATCCAGAAATACGAAACACAACTGAGTGCCGACTATTACGCAGAGTGGTTTCTTCTAAAGGACATTCCGCAACTTATCTTTGACCACGCACTCATGGTAGAGGCCGCCATGAAGAGCCTCCGGTACAAGGCAGCATTACACCCTATCTTGTTTGAGTTGCTTCCTGAGAAATTTACGTTTCCCCAACTGCAGACCCTCTTTGAGGGCTTGTACGAAACAACCTTTGACAAGCGGAACTTAAGCCGAAAGGTGCTGTCAACGGGTTTGTTGGTGAAGAAGGAGGAAAAAGACAAAGATGGTTCAAGAAAGGGAGCGTATTATTATGAAATAAATAAAGAAAAATATGGAGAGAGCATGCACGCCTTTCTCAGCTTCATTCCAAAACCAGAGAAGTTGCTCTTGTAAGCAGGTCCCGTAAATAATCTCTATATAATTTCAAACTATACTCAATAACGCTGCAGTTTTAATTGATAAATGAAAAAACGCCCTGAATTCACTATAAAGGATATAGCCGCTGAGCTTGGGTTATCCATTTCTTCCGTTTCAAGGGCGTTAAACGATCACCCGCACCAAAGTGAGGAAACCAAGAGACGGGTAAGAGAGGCGGTAGAGAAACTGAATTACAGGCACAATGCTTTGGCGGCGAGCCTGCGAAACAGCAAATCCAATATTATTGGGTTGCTTGTTCCAAGAGTATCCATGTACTTTATCTCATCCGTGATTACGTCTGTCCAGAACAAACTGCAGGAGTTTGATTACAACCTTATGGTATGCCAATCCAATGACTCGGTGAAACAGGAAAAAGAACTGGTCAATGCCATGTATGCGGCGAGGGTGGAAGGATTGATTGTTTCTACTACCCTGCATACAGAAGATTTCTCCCATTTTGATGTCTTCACCAACGCGAATACCCCGCTGGTCTTCTTTGACAGGGTGCCATTGAACTACAAAGCGCATAAACTGCAGGGAGATGATTACTATGGAGGATATAAAACCACCAAGCATCTTTTAGAGCAAGGCTGCCGGAAAATAGCCCATATTGGGGGGCCACTAACGTGTAGCATTTACAGGGACAGATTCTCTGGCTACCTGGATGCAATGAAAGAATATGGCATTCGGGTAGAGGAGAGCCTGCTTTCCTTCCATGAACTGACCAAGGAAAACACCCTGGAAGACTGCAAGTCGCTTTTCTCAAAGGACACATACCCAGATGCCGTTTTTGCCTGTAATGACACTGCTGCTATCACTGTGGTGCAGTACACAAAAGAAATGGGGTTGAATATACCTTCTGATTTAAAAATTGCTGGCTATTCCAATGACCCGCGTTCAGAGATCATTGACCCAGACATTACCTCTGTAGAGCAACACCCGCATCTGGTGGGAGAAAAAGTAGCGGTTTTGATGATGGACATTATTCAGCAGAAGATCAAGCCTGAGGAAACCATTTCGTTGACTACCCCAGTAGATTTGATTATCAGAAAATCAACCCAACTTCTAACTAAGGAAGAAAGTTCTTCATCTGTTTCCCCAGAAAAGCAATTGCGGTTTTAACACAGTGGAGAGTGCCGCTCGGTACGGTTAGCAAAAGAAAGTTATATTAAGCAATCACCATTAAACTGAATGATGAAGTTTACATTAAAAAATAAAACATCTTGGGCAGGGCTTCTGATAGTAACAGTCCTGACGGGTTCCTGTGTGCAAGCTCCTGGAGCCGAAAGCATCACGGTTAAAAACAGGCTTGACATTGACCGAACAGCTGAGACCGTCACTATCCCGGTTTCTGCGGTAAAAACACTGGTAAAGGAGTTTGGGGCGGAAAATCTCCTGATCAGGGATGGCCAATCAGAAGAGGTGCTGGTAAGTCAGACTATTGACAAAGACATGGATGGAAGTATTGATGAGATCCTCTTCCAAACCGATATCAAAGCCAGAGCAAAGAAGAAATTCTATGTACAAGGTGCTAAGGATGGCGCTGCCAATAGACCAAAGAGTGAGCTAAGAACATACTCCCGCTTCGTGCCTGAGCGCACCGATGATTATACCTGGGAAAATGATCTGGTAGCATTTCGTACGTATGGTCCTGTAGCCCAGCAAATGGTTGAGCAGAACATACCCGGCGGTACGCTTACCAGCGGAATGGATGCTTGGCTCAAGCGTGTGAATTACTCCATCATTGATGCTTGGTACAAAGGCTATCTGAAGGATCCAAACTATTACCATAATGATAGGGGTGAAGGTTATGATCCTTATCACGTTGGTCCCAGCCGTGGCCTTGGCGGAATAGGGGTATGGGAAAATGATACTCTGTATGTTTCCAAAAACTTTATCAGTTACAGGAAGATAGCGGAAGGTCCTATCAGAACGCTGTTTGAACTTACTTACGCGCCTTGGCAAGCTAACGGAAGAACGGTG
Organism: Rufibacter sp. JT3400010; assembly: GCF_054956755.1. Taxonomy (NCBI): domain Bacteria; kingdom Pseudomonadati; phylum Bacteroidota; class Cytophagia; order Cytophagales; family Hymenobacteraceae; genus Rufibacter; species Rufibacter sp. JT3400010. Next base: position 33,307 of record NZ_JBUDXA010000024.1, read on the forward strand.
ACAGAAAAAAAGCTAATAAGCCTGGATCTAGGTAGTAACATGACCCGCTATGAAGTAGAAGTTAAAAGTGATCAGCCGTTGCCAAACGTAACCATCGGGATTACCCTGCATGATAAAAAAGGCGAGGTGAAAGGCAACCTGCAAGCCGGTTGGTTCCGGTACTGGGAACCAATGGACAAGTCACAGTTGGGAACGGGTATTGTCGTGAATCCGTCTTCGGTACAGAGTTTTAAAGACTACCGGACGCAAGCCAGGGATATGAGTCACCTGTATGTGATGGCTACCCCTAAAAGCGATAAACTGGTGTATTATGCTGGTTTTGGATGGGTGAAGAGCGGACAGTTCAAAACCGCCCAGGAGTGGGACCAGTATCTCGCCACATTTGCCAAACGACTGGCATCACCCTTGGAAGTTTCGTTCTAACTTTGCGAAGTAACTTAGAAAGTACGAAAGCTTTACTACTTTTTGACCCCTCCCGTTTCAGGGCTGTTTAAGAAAAAACAGCCCTGAAACGGGAGGGGTCTCTATTTATGAACTAGCAAGAAAGGCTGTAGAGTGCTGCTTTAAGCAAGGAGCAAGAGAACTCGTATGTGTTTGGTTTTTGGTTTCAAACTAGGGCAGATTAAAACCTTGCAGCTTACCACGTAAGCAGGCCTGGTGCTTCTATGTTTCGAGATTTCGCAAAGGTTAGCTGGGGAAGCCAGACTGAAGGGTGTTAATACTTGAGAAAGGATCATATTGACTCCAATACTGATTTGTAAACAGCTCTGAGTCTTATTTGTCTTGTGAAGCCTTGTCGTACTCATATCAACCTTTGCGAACTAAGCAGTAGAGCACCTGTGGAAGGAGGAAGTGTGTTATTTTTAAAATATTATAATAATATCCATTTCATATTGCTAATTCTACAAAATGGCTTTTAGTGCCATTATAGGGCTGTATTGTATTAAACAAACATTTTATGGAATGAGTATGGGAGCGCTTATCGGGTAGGTTCGAAAAAAATATAAGTGTTTTTTATACATCTATTGCATGAATGTTAAAAAACTATTAGTTTTATATCAAATCCTTAAGAGTATTAGTGTTTAGCAGTAGTGATGTAAGCTATTGCTAGTTTTTACTGATTTTCTGGAATCGTTTCCATAAACAGCAGACTTATAAAACCTATGCAGTTAGCTTCTATCTCTTCTGAAAGTGTTCTGATGACAGGCATTTGCAAAATTGCAAATGATGAATTAGTCTGGAAACGTTTCCAGTTAGGAGATGAAGAAGCTTTTGCTACCCTTTATGAGCGGTATGTGCAGGTGATTTATAACTATGGCCGCAAGTACTCAGAAGATGAAGCTTTGCTGGAAGATTGCATTCATGGCCTGTTCCTGGACCTTTGGAAAAATAGAGCCAATCTGTCAGTGCCAAACTCAGTAAGATTCTACCTCTACGCCTCCATTAAGAGAAGAATACACAAGGAATCGCAAAAGAGAAAAGAAATGACTTGTGAAAACTTCACAGACATGGAGAGAATGAGTTCTGAAGTGAATAATTCAATAGAGGATTTGATTGTCTATACCCAGAGTAGAGCCCAGCAGAAAGCGTCCTTAAAGCAAGGCTTACTGTTATTATCAGCTAATCAAAGAAAAGCCATACTTCTGAAATTTTATAAGAACCTTAATTTTCAGGAGATAGCCTCAGTGATGAACATAAGTATTGACAATGTTTACAAACTGGTAAGCAGAGGGTTGGTGGTTCTCAAGAAAAATGTAAAGAATTTAAATGTGGTTTAATAAAGCATAACATAAGTATTCATTATAGGCCAGATGAATTATAGGGATGCGTTCGTTTATCTGGTTTTTAATATTTCATGAAATATTTAGAAGTTCCTGTCCAATCTTTATTTGATTAGTCTCTCTGTGGGCATATCAAAGGAGAAATGAAAGATGGACAAGTTTCATAAATATCTGGACTACTCATCAGATGACTTTGTAGAGGACATTTTCTTTTGGAAGTGGGTACTGGGAGAGGATAAAGTAAATGGATCTATCTGGAAGGAGTTCATAAAAAGGAACCCAAGCAAAATAGAAGCTATAGAGAAGGCAAGGGAAAGAGTGCTCCAGTTAAATGCCGAAAAATACCGACTTCCAAGTGAAAGAGTAGCTTCAATTTGGGCAAAGATCCAAGAGTCAAAAAACAAGATAACTGCCTCTGATCTGAACAGTTCAAACTCTGGTTTAACAGTCACCCTTGCCTTGAATCCCCCTCAGGCGCTTGATTGTGCAATTTTTGTGTTAACACTTTATTTAGGCCTGTTGCTTTCTTAGAGTAGATCAAAGCCCAAATTTTAAATATTGGCTTGAAGGAACACAAGCTGTTATGAGAAGGCATGAAGTAACCCGTTTCTAATCTGCATGAATTAAAATAAACCAATACTATATGAAAATACTCTTACAGTTAAAAAAAACTAAGATTTTCAAGAGCTCTCTGTGGAGATACTTCTTGTTGCTTCTAGTTTGTCTGGCAGGCAAAAACGGAGTAGCAGCCGGTGCAAACCTTTGCTTTACATTCCCTTCCCTCATTCAGCAGGACACGACAGGTTCAGGAGTGATAGTTGGTTTGTTGCTGGATACAAACGAGAAACCGATTATTGGGGCTGAGGTAAGCGTGAAAGATAAAACCTCCACTGTTATAACAGATAACATGGGGGTGTTTAAAGTCAATGCAGCCAAAGATGATGTACTAGTTTTTAAACTAGGGGGCAATATCATTGCGCAGCATACTTTGAAGTCAGACCTAACCCCTACGGTTGTAGTAAGTTCAAAAGCCCCAGGCGTAAATGATCGTCTTAGTGTTAATCTGTTGAATAACATAAAGACAGATCCACGGCTAACGGCCACATCAACAGATGTAGTGTACACAGATGATTTGGTGAAGTCTAACGTGACAAGTGTTAGAAATGCTTTAACCGGTCGTTTAGCAGGTCTTTACACAGTGCAAAGTTCAGGTATGCCAGGTGCAGATGCCGTTAGCACTTCCCTAAGAGGACAAGATCCATTGGTAATCATTGATGGTATTCCGCGTAACCTTACCGTCTTTGATTTAGAAGAGATTGAATCTGTGACGGTATTAAAAGATGCCCTTTCTACCGCCATGCTGGGGGTGAGAAGTTCCAACGGGGCACTTCTTATTACAACCCGCAAAGGTTTTGAAGGAAAGCAGCGCATTTCCTTTACAGCCCAAACAGCTATCCAGCAGCCCTTGAAAATGGCCCAAACCCTGGGCTCCTATGATTATGCCAGGCTCTATAACGAAGCAAGGCAGAACGACGGTTTAGCCCCTACCTATACTCCAGAGCAACTGGAAGGATACCGCACCGGCTCTAATCCTTACCTGTACCCTAATGTGAACTGGCAAAAAGAGGTAATGAGAAAATCTTCCAGATTTGATCGGTACACCTTGAATGTGAGCGGAGGAGGCAAGACGGCCAAGTATTTTGTGGCTCTAGAGCATTTTAACCAAACCGGTATCTTTAAGTCTGCCCCAGACTCAAATGATTATGAGACTAACAACTACCTGAAAAGCTATGTCATCAGGTCAAACGTAGACATTAATATCACAGATAGGTTGTCGGCGGGTATTTATTTGCTGGGCCGTATCATGGATGGCAATGAACCGGCGGGCGGTGGTATCAGTTTGAGAACTAACGGCATTTTCGGCTCCATCCTAAACACGCCGAGTCTTGCGTACCCGGTGTACAATCCTAACGGGACCTTGGCGGGTAACCAGCAATTCCAGAACAACATTCTGGCGCAGGTACTTTACAACGGAAACTACCAAAACTACAAGCGCGATATCTTGTCTGACTTCTACCTGAGAAGAGACCTGGATGATGTGGTAAAAGGTATGTGGATCAGAGGTACGGCGTCTTTCAGTTCTACCCTTTCTGAAACCCATGACCGCTGGCGGCCATTTGTTGTATATGAAGGCTTTAATCTGGGCACCGCACAGGAGCGTTACCAGCGCTATGGTAACCCAGGTAACCAGGTAAACAACACCTTTATTGATTATCAGGGAAGACAGAATTATTTTGAACTTGCGCTAGGCTATGAACGCCAGTTTGGGAATCATGGCGTTAATGCTACGCTTTTGGGAAACAGAGACAATTCAGTAAGTGGCCTGGGAAGCGGAAACAGTAACAACGTTACAGGTGCGCAGAGAATCACACTTCCCTTGGTTTTCTCCGGTGTTTCAGGGAGAGTTGCCTATGATTACAAAAAGAAATATGTGGCTGAACTAGCCTTTGGGTACAATGGCTCAAATCGCTATCCAGAAGGTACAAGACGTGGTTTCTTCCCGGCAGCAGGGCTTGCCTATAATATTTCTGAGGAAGATTTCCTGAAGAACGTTGGTTGGTTGAGTTTCCTTAAACTGTCAGGTTCAGTTGGCCAGACCGGCTGGGATGAGCCTGGGTACTTCAATTTCAACCAATACTATTTTGATGCGGCAGCTTACCCCTTTGGTACTTCCCCTAGTAACCAGACAACATTAGCGGAGCAGCAATTGGCAAACCCCAACATTACCTGGGAGAAAGCCATCAAGTACAACTTCGGAATCCAGAGCCGCTTCCTCAATGACCAGTTAAGTCTTAATGTAGAGTATTTCAGAAACAGCTATTCTGATCTAATGATGCAAAGAGGCCGTAACTCTGCTCTAATTGGAAATTCATATCCAAATGAGAACATTGGAAGGAACAGGTACAATGGAGTAGAGATGCAACTCTCCTGGCAGCAAACCCTTGGCGGTGTATTCAATTACTACATCTCAGCAAATGCCAGTAGTCTGAAATCAGAAGTTATCTACCAAGATGAAGTTTTCCGGCAATATGATTGGATGAGTCGTACTGGGCAGCAAGTTGGTCAGCGGTTCGGTTACATTGCCGAAGGTTTTTTCCAGACAAACGAAGAAGCTCAGAATAGCCCAACCATCATTGGGTATGCGCCAAGAGCCGGTGATATCAAGTACAGAGACTTGAACAGCGATGGCGTTATTGACCAGTTTGACCAAACGGCCATCGGAAACACCAAGCCTTTGTTCTACTATGGAATTGACCTGGGCTTCAACTTCAAAGGGTTTGACTTCAGCGCCCTTATCCAAGGGGTACAGAACAGAGACCTGTACCTGAGCGGCCCAGATGAGTGGGAGTTCCAGAATGGTGGCTTTGGGCAGGCATACCAGCATCATTTGGGTCGTTGGACTCCAGAGACTGCTGCTACGGCAACTTACCCCAGATTATCAATTGGTTCTAATATCAACAACCAGGCTGTTTCCTCTTTCTGGGTACGCTCAGGTGAATACATGCGCTTGAAAAACATGGAGGTGGGGTACACCTTGCCAGCCAACGTTGCAGGAAAGGTGAGACTACAATCCATCAGAGTGTTTGCAAATGGATTGAACCTGTTCACTAAAACAGATTTGGATAGAAGAGATCCAGAAGTAGGTCCTGGCACTTACCCAATTCAGCGTGTCATGAACATGGGGGTAAATATCAAGCTTTAAAATTAGACTCAAGATGAAGAAGATATTCAGATATGCTCTTTTTGCAACCGTGCTAAGCGTCTTCAGCTCATGTGAGGACCCGGAAACTACTCCATTACAGCGTGTCACGGCTGATTACATGTGGGATCCGAACGACTTAAATGGTCAGCTTCCGCAATGGTTTTTATTCAATTTATACAATTACCTGCCAGAAGGATTTAACCGCGTTAGTGGTGACTTCCTGGATGCAGCTTCTGGTGACGCTATTCCTTCAAGGGTCAACATGCCGGTAGAAAACTATACCAACGGCAGGGTAAGTGTTTTGAACAACCCAGATCCTTATTGGGGAAATAGCTACAGTGGCATACGTGGGGTAAATATTTTTCTGGCCAATATAGATAACATTAAGTCAGATGCAGTAAGCGCTCCATCCAGAATTCCGTGGAAGTCTGAAGCCAGATTTATTAGGGCAATGCTGTACTTTGAACTGCTCAAGCGCTACGGTGGAGTTCCTTTAATAGGAGACAAGGTGTTCACCCTAGAGGATGACCTCCAACTGCCACGTAATACCTTTGAGGAAGTAGTAAACTACATTGCTGCCGAATGTGATGCTATCAAAGCAGATTTACGACTGGAAACAGCCATCCCTGCTGGGGAGTGGGGCAGAATCTCAAAAGGGGCACCTATTGCCTTGAAGTGCCGGTTGTTTTTGTATGCTGCCAGCCCATTATTTAATGGAGGTGGGTTAGCCACCAATGCAGAATTAAAGGCATTAACGGGTTACCCAACGTATGAAGCGAACCGTTGGAACCGGGTAATTGCCGCCGCAGAAGAGCTGAAAGCCCTAAATTACTATGCCTTAAACACCTCTTTCTCTGGATTCTTTACCACTAAAAAGAATAATGAGGTTATCCTGCAAAAGCAACGCGGCAACACCTCTGATCTAGAGCAGCTCAACTCTCCGGTTGGTTATCAAGGGCAAGTAACCAGTAACGGCCGTACTAGTCCTACCCAAAACCTTGTAAATGCTTTCACAGACATAAATGGTTTGCCAATCACAGATCCCGCAACTGTTTACAAAGCAAATGATCCCTATACAAACAGAGATCCTCGTTTTGCGGCCACTATTTTCTACAATGGTACTAGATGGCTTAGCCGAGCGGTGGAGACATTTGATGGGGGGCGTGATAGACCTGGGGGGATAGCAGTGCAGACCAGAACTGGTTATTACCTGCGCAAATTCATGGCAGATTTCACCAACAGTACAGTTTTCTCTAATCAGAGTCACAACTACAATATTTTCAGATACGCTGAAATATTATTGAATAATGCCGAGGCTTTAAATGAAGTAGGCAGAGTGGAAGACGCAGTAACTGAAATTATAGCTATCAGAAAGCGGGCTGGAATCAGGGCAGGTGCAAATAACAGATATGGGATAAAGGCCGGAATAACTCAGAACGAAATGAGAGGCCTTATCAAGAATGAAAGAAGGGTGGAGCTTGCCTTTGAGGAACACCGCTTCTGGGACATCCGGCGTTGGAAAGATGCCGAAACTGTTCTGAATGGTCCGGTGCAAGGGGTAAGAATCACTAAAAACGCCAATAACACCTTTTCTTACAGCTATGAGAATGTAGCCAATTTAGTGTTCACGCCTAGATTGTACCACATGCCGCTTCCTTATGATGAAGTCACTAAAAATTTGCGTCTGTTACAAAATTCAGGATGGTAATCTTTAACCGAGCATTATGAAAAGAATTTTATACAATATAATACTTGCCTTACTTTTTGTAAGTCATGCTGTGATTGCCCAGAACAAAACCATCAATGGCAAAATCACAGATAAATCAGGTGCTTTGCCGGGCGCATCCATAGTGGAAAAAGGCCAGGTTACCAATGGGACCATGACAGATGTGAATGGTAATTTCTCACTGGCCTTAAAAGGGAATAGCCAGACGCTGGTGGTAAGCATGATTGGCTATTTAACAAGAGAAGTAAGCGTTGCAGGTCAGACATCCGTGACAATACAACTTCAGGAAGATGCGAAAGCGATAGATGAAGTGGTGGTGGTAGGGTATGGTGAACAGAAAAAAGTTACCATGACCGGGGCGGTGAGCATGGTCTCTGGGGAGGCCATCAGGGAGAACCCTTCTGCGAGTTTACAGAACTCATTGGTTGGTAAAATGCCGGGCTTCTTCTCTCAGCAACAGTCTGGCAGACCCGGCGGAGACGGTGCCGATTTCTATATCAGAGGTATTAGTTCCTACAACGGGAATAACCAGCCGTTGATTATTGTGGATGATATAGAGTTTACGTATGAGCAGTTCTCGCGGCTTGACGCGAATGAAATTGAGAGCGTCAGTATCCTGAAAGACGCTTCCACTACTGCCGTTTACGGTATCAAAGGAGCCAACGGTGTTTTGTTGGTGACCACCAGAAGAGGAGAAGTAGGTAAACCAAAAATTAGTGTCCGTACTGAGTACAGCATGCAGCAGCCGGCTATGTTTCCTGAGTTTTTAGGAGCCTATGAAAGTGCATTGCTGCATAACCAAGCCCGCAAAAACGATGCAGAATTTAACAAGACTACGTACACTCCTGCTTTTTCAGATGAAGCAGTAGAAGCATTCCGGACTGGTTCCAATCCTTACTATTATCCTGATGTAAACTGGAAAGAAGTTTTATTCAAAGACTATGCCACGCAGTCCAGAACTAACCTTGATGTTTCAGGCGGTACTGAGAAGGTAAGATATTTCGTGTCAATGGGGTATTTAGATCAGGGAGGTATGCTTAAGAACTTCGGTGAAGGATCTGGGGTGAATAACTCCTATTATCACAGGAGAGTCAACTATCGTTCCAACCTCGACATTGCCGTCAACAAAGACCTTTCCCTTAGATTAGACTTGTATGGCAATATTGGAGAGATAAACAACCCGGTAATGCCAAATACTCAGTGGGGCTATAATGATCCCTTCTATGAATATAGCAGTTATCTCTCCCTGTCCCCATACGCACACCCAACTTATAATCCAGATGGAAGCATTGCCTACAGGTTAGGTTTGCACCCAGGAAGGTATGAAGGGCCAAACAGTATCATTGCCAGGCTCACTTATGGAGGCTATTCCAGGAACCACGAAAATAACATGAACCTTGTGGGTAGCGCTAACTACAAGCTCGGCTTCATCACGGAAGGTCTGTCCTTCAAGGGAACGCTTTCCTATGCCAGTACCTATGGATACACCCGTAGTATGACGCGTAGCACCTTCCCAACTTATATATGGGATCCAACAACAGACACTTATACTTCTTACCCTAATAGGACATACCGGCTACAGCGCTTCTTTGATGATTACAATGCTGGCGGAACTACCCGTGTGCTTACCCTACAAGCAATCCTTAATTATGACAGAACCTTTGGAGACCACCACGTGTATGGGTTGGCTCTGATGAACCAGAGCAGTGATATAAGAGGTGGCAGAAGGGGAGATTTGAATTATAAGCCTATTGGCTTCAAGGGCTTTACAGGGCGTGTGGGGTATGACTACAAAGACAAGTACCTCTTTCAATTGAATGCTGGCTACAACGGCTCCCCACTTTTCTCCAGTGCCAATCGGTTCGGCTTCTTCCCAGCAGTTTCAGCCGGCTGGAATATCTCTGAAGAACCCTTCTTCAAAGACAACATCGGGTTTATTGATTTCCTGAAAGTGAGAGGTTCTTATGGCTTAGTGGGTAATGATAGACTGGGTTCCGGCTTCTCTTACTATTATGAGCAGGTATATAACAATGAAGGAAGCGCTTCTTTTGGTACCCAGCACAATAATTACGGTGGTATTGATGAAGGGGCTCTGCCCAACTTTGATGTAACCTGGGAGAAAGAGAAGAAATTTGACGTGGGTATGGAGCTTCGGTTTGCCAAAGACAGGCTTACTGCCACCGTTGATTACTTCAGAAATGAACGTTATGATATTTTAACTTATAGATCTGGTTCAGAAGGAACTGTTTCAGATGTATTTGGGCAGACTTCTCCTCCTTTTAACTTAGGGCGGGTGGAGAACAAAGGATATGAGCTTGAGGTAATTTGGCGCGATAACATAGGTAAGGATTTCTCCTACAATCTTCGCGCTATGTATTCGGTGGCCAATAACAAGATTCTATTCAGAGATGAGCCCCAGGCTGCCTTCCCGTATCAGCGGCGTACCGGTAACAACATTAACACCCAGATTGCTTATGTGTGGTCCGGCACATTCTATGAAAGTGTTGAGGATATCGCTAATAGCCCTAGGGTAGAGATTGGAACCGCCAGACCAGGGGATTTGAAATACGTGGATATGAACAGCGACGGGGTGATCAATGCCTTTGACAGAGCTTATGTAGGCAATCCCGCAAACGTACCGCCTACTACTTTCGCCTTTGAGTTTGGTTTCGGCTACAAGGGTTTTAGCGTGAAATCAATGTTCCAGGGATCTAAGGACTTCAACGTGGGCGGGGTAGCTGAAAATATCCAGTTTTTGGGTTCTAACATGCAAGAGATCTTTCAACATGCCTGGACTCCCGAGTTGGGGAATAATGCCCAGTATCCTGTTTTATCAGAAAACATGGGCATCAGCACACCAAGAGGTAGCACTGTATCTACCTTCTGGTTTATCCCAGGAGACTATATTCGCTGGAGAACTGCTGAAATCAGCTATACCTTGCCGCAATCCTTTGTGCAACGTTTAAAATTGCAGAGCATCAGAATTTATGCGACAGGTAACAATTTAATGACCTGGTCAAAGATCAAGGATATCTACCAGATGGACCCTGAAATTGCAAGTGGAAGAGACAGGATCACCTACCCACCACAGCGCATTATGAACTTGGGATTGTCCGTAACATTTTAAAGAATTTGAATTGACATGAAAAAGTTACTTTTATTGATCTTACTGGGTGCGGCTTTTACCTCCTGTGATATGAACGGGGATGACTTTCTTGGTCCTCAGAGCACCGGAGCTATATCTGAAGAAATGGTATTTACGGACAGTATCCGGACTACTGCTTTCTTAACCAGAATCTATGATGAAGTAGGGTATGGCTTCAATTTCGGCTCCTTTGATTCACACGGAAATTTGAACCAACCTACAGATGATGCTGAATATTCATTGAGTGGTAGCAGCCAGGCGGCGGTGATGCTCTATTCGGGGACCGTCAACCCATCTACGTATGCTACCACAGGTTTATTCAATAACTTCTGGGGTATGCCTTATGCCAATATTAGAAGGGTCAACTTATTGATCGCGAATATTGACAGATCACCTTTGAGTGCTTCTACCAAGAAGAGAATGTTGGGTGAGGCTAGATTCTTGCGTGCCTGGTATTACCATACCCTTGTGAAAGCCTATGGAGGGGTTCCAATAGTAGGTGACCAGGTATTTGCCGGAACAGATATGATTAATTTGCCTCGTAACACCTATGAAGAATGTGTGAACTACATGGTTTCTGAATTAGATGCAGCGGCAGGCATGTTGGATGCAACGTTAGCTGAGCAATTCTACGGTAGAGCAGATAAAGGAGCTTGCCTTGCTCTTAAATCCAGAGTTCTGTTGTTTGCGGCTAGCCCCTTGTTCAATGGTGGATCTACCGCTACAAACCCTGAAGTGGCAAAAGTAGTCAGTTACCCCACGTATGAAGTTTCCCGTTGGCAGAAGGCTGCCCAAGCGGCTGAGGAGGTGATCAACATGGGACGGTACTCTTTAAATGAGGACAACACCACAGCACCAGGGTATGGATTTTATGAAGTATTTCTGCTGCGGGTAAATGATGAGTACATCTTTGCCAGACACCGGCCAGGAAACAGAGACGTGGAAGGCCATTTCTTTCCTTCCACCAGAGGAGGGGCAAGGTACACCATGCCAACCCAAAACCTAGTGGATGCCTTCCCTATGGCAAACGGGAGGTCCATCACTGATCCTGCCTCGGGTTACAGTGAGACAAACCCTTATGTGAACCGCGACCCAAGATTCAACTACTCCATTATTTACAATGGATCTGAGGTGTATCTAGCTAGTGCAAGTAGACTGCAGCCTGTTTATACCTATGAGAAGGCTCCAAATGATGGTTTTGGAAACGGAACTACGACAGGGTACTACAGCCGGAAGATGGCCGATGTAAACTCCAATGCTAACACGGAAAGAGGATGGCCGCTTATGCGCTACGCTGAGATTTTGTTGAACTACGCTGAAGCCATTAATGAAACCGGCCAGACTGCTCTAGCCTACCCTAAGTTGGTTGAGCTACGCAGGAGAGCCGGAATACAGCCAGGTACTGATAACTTGTACGGCCTTAAAGCTAATATGACCGTAGCGGAAATGCGGACGGTCATCCATAACGAAAGAAGAATTGAGCTGGCGTTTGAGTCGCATCGGTTCTGGGATTTGCGTCGCTGGAAAACTTTGGAGTCCCTATACACCAATGGAGCGAGGCAAAATCAAGTGATGAGAATCGTTAAATCTGGTGATCCAAATACAGTGAAAGCGGGGGATACTTATACCTATAACCGGCAACTGTCTATTCGTACCCACGCTTTCAGACCGGCATTGTATCTGTTCCCAGTTCCTCAAACGGAGCTTAATAAGATGCCGAATTTGCTGCAAAACCCTGGTTACTGATAAGCACAGGAAAAATAGCTTTGATTTAAGAGTTGATTTTTGAAGAACATAAAGTTGTATCTGGGCCAAAAAGTAAACTTGGTTTAGAGGAAGTACTACCAATATCAACTCCATTTTGCGTCTTTGAGTTTACTCACATCTATGGCGCGGAAGTAACTGGTATTGCTATAAAAAGCTCACACCGTCCTTCCAAGGTGTAAACTGTCGCGGGTACCTGATAATGCTTTTAAAAAGAGGCATTGAGGGTGCCCGCTACTTTTATTTAGATGATAGATTCTAAAAACATTAAAACAACCAAGTTGATGAGAACTAAATTATTGATGCTTGCCTGCTACTTTGTGTTTGGACTGGTGCTTACAGGATGGGCACAAAAGAAGAACCCAGCCAAAGCAAATGATAGAAAAGTGTGGCTGAACCAGATGGATAAAGTGGTGCGTCCGGTGTTGTCTAACCTGGCAGAAGATAAGCTAAAGGAGAAGATGCCGGTACAGCTATCCAATAGAATAGATAACAAAAGCTCCCGGGAGAAGGTGTCCTATCTGGAGGCTTTTGGCCGGGTTATGAGCGGCATAGGTCCGTGGTTGAATCTGGAAGGCGGGTCAAAGGAGGAGGTAGCCCTTCGCAACCAGTACCGGCAGTGGGCACTGAAGGCTGTGGCCAATTCGGTAAACCCAGCGGCAAAGGATTACATGCAGTGGAATGGAGGTCAGCCTTTGGTAGATGCCTCCTTTTTGGCGTTGGGCCTGGTGCGTTGCCCGTGGCTGTGGGAGAACCTGGAGAACCCGGTAAAAGAACAGGTGATTACCGCTTTCAAAACCACGCGGGGTACGGTGCCAGTTTTCTCCAACTGGGTTCTTTTCACAGGCATGATAGAAACGTTCTTTTGCCAATACGGTCTAGACTATGATGCAGTGCGCATTGAATATGGGGTTAGAGAGTTTGCCAACCACTGGTATGTAGGCGATGGCTTGTATTCAGACGGCATGAACTTCGCTCTGGACTACTACAACAGTTATGTGATCCAACCTTATCTGGCTACCATTGTGAGCGTGGTCAACAACAAGCGGAAAACGTACAATTGGTATGCACCCAATCTGCTGAAAATAACCCAGCGCTATGCAGAGATTCAGGAGCGCCTCATCCACACAGATGGAAGTTTCCCCGTGCTGGGCCGTTCCATTGCCTACAGAGGCGGAGCTTTCCATCACTTAGCTGACATGGCATTGCGGAAGCAGTTGCCAGAATCCCTTACTCCGGGGCAGGTGAGAAGTGCGTTAACTTCTGTGTTGAACAAAACCCTGGAGGCACCCACCACTTTCACAAAAGAGGGTTGGTTGAATATAGGTTTGTATGGTCTTCAGCCCGACGTAGCAGATTTCTATATCACCACGGGTAGTCTCTACCTCTGTGCCACCATCTTTTTACCACTCGGTTTACCAGAATCTGACTCTTTTTGGTCTGCTCCCGCAGCTCCCTGGACAGCCGTGAAAGCCTGGAGTGGGCAAGCGGTAAAGGGGGATCATGCCTTGGAGATCAAGTAAGTAGTTGGGGTAAGTCCATTACTTCCACGTAGAAATAATTTGCCTAGAGACATGGTAGCCATCAGTAGTTGACCGTTATTAAGAATAGGTCTTACTGTTTTAAGCTTATTTTTGTAAAAACGGCCTTCAAACAGAGGGGGACATACTTAGATAGGCAATTCGAAAAGAGCTTGCAGAACATAGATTTTATAGCAAACTTCCTCTTTCTAAGAACAAGCTTTTATTTCAGCTAGGGAGTGAGGCGATGTTTATATGAGGTATGTTTAGGTTTGATAAAGTTTTGATAAAGTAAGGAGAGGAACGAGGAGTTGAGAAGCGGGTTTAAAAACAACCTCAGGTTTAACAAGGTTTGCTTGGCTTTGAGGTCTCGCATAGTGCACCTGAGCCTCCTGTTAGGAGTAGCCATTACTTTGACCTCATTTCTCCCAAACCAGCCCGGAAACATCATCAGGCAGTTTGGCGTGGAAGAAGGCATGTCTCTGGGGATTGTAAACAGTATCAGCCAGGGCAGAAGAGGTTTGATGTGGTTTGCAACAGAAGATGGACTGAACCGGTTTGATGGCTATTCCTTCAAGGTTTTCAAATATGATCCGGCTAGGAAGAACAGCTTAACCGGGAACTTCATTCAAAAGGTATTTACAGATTCCAGGGGAGTGGTTTGGGTGTCATCCAGGCATGGTTTAAACCGCTATATTGTACAGGGAGAGGGATTTTTCCATTACAGTTACAATCCTAAAGTAAAGGGTTCCATCGCGGGAGATGACATAAGTGACATTGTAGAGTCTAAATCAGGGAACTTGTGGGTGGCATCCTACAGAGCCGGTATTTCTTATTACAATAGAGAAAAAGATCAATTTAAGGCGTACCGCAGGAAGGATCTGCCAAATCTAGCAAGCGACAAAATTGTCAGTTTGCTAGAAGACAGCCGCGGATGGCTTTGGATTGGCACGCAGGATGCCGGCGTTCAGGTGTACCAATCCAAAGCAGGTGTTCTCCAGAGCAAAGTTCCTCTCCCGCTAGCCCAAGCCTTGTCTACGGCCAAAGTCTCCACCATTTATGAAGACCGGTCTGGCAACATTTGGCTGGGTACAAACAGAGGCCTCTTCCTGTATTCAAAAAGCGAGAAAAGATGTATCCCATTCTCTGGTAAAAGGTACTTCAAGGCAAGCAACATTGTTCTTTCTATTCTTGAGGATAGCAAAGGAATGTTGTGGGTTGGGCTGCAGGACGGAGGTGCCTACCAATTAGATCTGCGGCATCTGACTAAAGGACAGCCGGAGAATGTCACCTTTAAGGAGGTGCAGGGGAAAGATGGCAGCTTGCTTACCAAACGTTCGGTACAGGCTCTGTTTGAAGACAGGGATCAGAATATATGGGTAGGTACCTACGGCGATGGTACCATTATGGTAGCCAATGAAAAAAACAAATTCATAAAATTCCATCCTTCACCCAGCCCGGTTACAAAATCACCTCCTACAGAACTTCGCTATTATGGCCTCTGCACTGATCAAGACGGCAACTTCTGGCTGGGTACTGACGGCGATGGAATTTTTAAATGCAACAAAACCGGGGAAGTACTTAGCCATTATACTAGTTCTCAGGCCGGGAAAGGGCTAAGCGATGATGCCATTCTGAGTGCTTTAAATGATTCCAGGCAAAACCTGTGGTTCGGATCCTACTCCAAGGGATTATTCATGTATAAAAAGGAGACAGATTCTTTCCTGAATTTCCAGCATGATCCCGCAAAAGCCAATTCTCTGGGCGGCAATGATGTACGGGCTCTTTTTGAAGATTCCAACCATAACCTATGGGTAGGAACCAATGGTGGTGGTTTAAGCCTGCTCAATTCTCAAGACCAAACTTTCAAAAATTTCAATTCAGCTAACACTGGCCTTACGTCTAATGATGTAAGAGCTTTAGCGGAGGACAAAACGGGCAGGCTGTGGATTGGCACCTACGGCGGTGGGTTGAATTGCTTTTTACCTGCTACGCGCAGCTTCAAAAAGTACACGTATGCAATCAGCAGTGAGCGAAATCCTTCCAGCGAAGTAGTCTTGGCTCTTTTTGTTGATCAGAACCAAAATCTATGGATTGGGACCGAGGAAGATGGCTTGTTTAGGTACAACCTTGCCACCAACAAGATACAACAATACAGAGAACAGGACGGCTTAGCCAATAATACCGTTTACGCGATTAAATCAGATGTGATAGGGAACATTTGGGTAAGTACCAACCGGGGCCTGACCAGAATTGACGTCCAATCTGGAAAGCTTTATAACTACGGCCTGGCCGATGGCTTGCAAAGCGGAAAGTTCAATCCAGGATCTGTGCTGGTGGACAAAGGGGAAGGGCTTTTGGGTTTTGGGGGTACCAAAGGGTTGAATTTGTTCTACCCCGGTCAGATCAAGGAAACAGTTTCTACGCCCAAGGTTCTTATAACCGGATTACAGCTTTTCAACAAGGCGGGCAGCCCGAAGGAACTGGAGCAGTTAATTGTAGAAAATCAAACCCTAACTCTACGGCCAGGCCAGTCCGTTTTCATGGTTGAGTTTGGTGCCCTGGATTATGCGCACCCCACCAAGAACAATTATGCCTATAAACTGGAGGGCTTTGACAAAGAATGGAACTACGTGGGGCAACAACGCTCGGCCACCTACCGGTATCTAAGTCCGGGAACATATACGTTTCAGGTGAAGGCCTCCAATCAGATGAATGTCTGGGAAGATGAGTTTACCTCTCTGAAAGTAGTGGTGCTACCGCCGTTTTGGAGAACATCCTGGGCTTATGGCCTGTACTTGATCTTGGCAATAGCATTGGGGTACTGGATTTATAGTATTGTGGCCCGGCAAAGGAAACTCAGGCGAAAGTTACTGGTGGCAAAAGCCCAAAGCCGGAAAGAACGGCGGGTAGCAAGGGAAAGATTGAGCTTCTTCACGGAAGTATCGCATGAGTTTAGAACCCCGCTCACGTTAATGCTAGGCCCCTTGGAAGACCTGATCAATAAGGAAAGCTCCCAAGAGGCCGGTAAAAAACTGCACATGGTTTACCGCAATGCTCATAAACTCCTGGCCCTTATCAATAAACTACTAGACTACCGAAAAGCCGAAGCGGGTAGCCTGATTTTGAAGGTGCAGGAGGAAGACCTTGTAAGCTTTGTGAAGGAAACTTACATCTCCTTTCAGGAGCTGGCCGCCCAAAAACAAATTGATTATAGATTAGACGTTCCCAAGGCTCCGGTACTGGTGTGGTTTGACCGTGAAAAACTAGAGATGGTCTTAAGTAACCTTCTTTCTAATGCCTTCAAGTATTTAGGGCAAGGCAACTGCATTACGGTATCGCTTGCAGTAGGAGACTCGGCACAAGATCAAGGTTTTGCCACTGTGGAGGTGAAAGATAATGGGAGGGGCGTTCCTGTGAACAAGCAGAAACACATCTTTGATTGGTTTTTCCAGGGAGACCCCGTCACCCCTATGAGTTCTGGGTTAGGCTTGGCCCTTGCCAAAAGGCTGGTGTTGCTGCACAAAGGACACATCTTTGTCCAGAGTGAAGAAGGCGCCGGCGCTACCTTTGGGTTTAAGATTCCGCTAGGAACGGAGCACGTAGATGTTTCTACCATGGTCAGTAAAGAGACTACCTCTTTATTGCCAGAAAGCAAGCCAGAATACGCTTCTCTGCCAGACGATTTTGACTTAGTTCAGGAAAATCACCCTAAAAAAGGTCAGCGTAAAATACTGGTGGTGGAAGACGAAGAAGACATCAGAAAACTTCTGAAATACTATCTGGGTGAACACTTCCACATCTTAGAAGCTTCTAACGGCAAAGAGGGGTTGGAACTGGCGTTGGCGCATCATCCTAACATCATCATCAGCGACGTGAAAATGCCCGTGATGGATGGAATAGAACTGTGCCGTAAACTGAAGGCGAACATCAAAACCAGTCATATTCCGGTGGTACTTCTTACGGCCAAAACCGCCTTTGCCCACCAGAAAGAGGGTCTTGATACCGGGGCAGATGCCTATTTAACCAAACCCTTCAGCCCAGAGCTATTACAGCTTAAGATAAAGAACTTGTTAGAGGCGCAGGAAAAGCTCAAAAAATTCTACCTCAACCTGTTCAACATCAACAGCCCTCAGCCCGAAAAGGAATCCAGTACTTTAGATGAGCAGTTCCTGAAAAGGATTTATGAGATCTTGAAAGAGAACCTGCATAATCCCGAGTTCAACGTAAATGACTTAACAGTGGCCTTGAATATGAGCCGCTCGCTCGCTTATAAAAAAATCAAACTGCTGACCGGGGCCTCTCCCGTGGAGTACCTGCGCACCCTCAGGCTGCAAGAGTCGGCCAAACTCTTGAAGACCGGGAAGTACAAAGTGTTTGAAGTAGCTTGTATGGTGGGCTTCAATGATGATAAGTACTTCAGGCAGTGTTTCTCCAAAGAGTTTGGCTGTACCCCTTCTGAATTTGCAAAAACAGCAGATGTGTACTGATTATCAAGTGTGTTTTTAATAAAAATACACATATACCCCTGTTTATATAACAGTTTAACACCCCTGTATAAAGGACGAATACGGTTTCTTTGACATAGAAAAGCAATACAGCGGGAGCACTGCTAACTAGGTTCGCAGGTGTCAACCACGCTGGTCTGCAATTCATAAATCCGCTTAAGGAATTGTCAAACTAACCCATTCTTCCAAATGCAACACACATTACTTAAAACAAAGAGGTACCTCTTGGTTCTGCCTCTACTGCTCTTTCAGGTGGCGGTGGTCTGGGCACAAGGCCATACTGTAAAAGGCAAGGTGACCGATGAGACCGGTTCAGGTATACCAGGCGTCACAGTATTGCTCAAGGGAACCACAACTGCCGCCCCCACAGATGCAGACGGTTCTTACACCATCCAGACTCCTTCTGGGGAGGGAACGCTCGTTTTCTCCTTTATCAGCTATGAAACGCAGGAAGTAGCCATTGGGAACCGGACAACTATCAATGTTACCTTGAAGACAGATGCCAAGACCTTGGATGAGGTAGTGGTAGTGGGCTACGGCGTGCAAAAGAAGGCTACTGTAACGGGTTCTATTTCTGAAGTACAAGGGGCAGCACTCAATAAAAGCCCTCAGCCAAATGTTTCTAACGCACTGGCAGGCCGTGTTTCTGGCGTGGTCATCAACAACAGGGGTGGTGAGCCCGGGTTTGATGGAGCGGAAGTTAGAGTAAGGGGGCTGGCCACCACCGGCAACAATGATGTTTTGGTAGTAGTAGACGGAGTTCCCGGTCAGATTGGAGGCTTAGACCGAATAGATCCCAATGACATTGAAAGTATCACGGTTTTGAAAGACGCTTCGGCGGCGGTTTACGGAAACCGGGCTGCAAACGGGGTAATATTAGTGACCACCAAAAGAGGAACCACGGGCAAGCCTATGGTTTCTTACAGCTACAACCAGGGTTTTTCCTCCCCAACCCGGTTACCTAAGTTCGCAGATGCCGCTACGTATGCGTCTATCCTCAATGAGATTGACTATTATAACAACACCGCCGGCGGGTTGAACCAACGCTACACTCCTCAAGAGATAGAACTTTTCAGAAACGGTTCAGATCCTTTAAACTACCCTAACACCAATTGGCTGGATGAAGTACTGGATCCTTTCGCTCTGCAAAACAGACAGAGTTTATCCGTAAACGGAGGAACTGAGAATGTAAAGTACTTTGCCTCATTGGGTACCCTGTATCAGGATGCCCTTTACAAGGAAGGAGCTACCAAGTATAATCAATACAATTTCAGAACCAATCTGGATGCTAACATCACTGACCGGTTCAGTATTGGTTTGTCTTTGGCCGGTAGACAGGAAAACAGACAATACCCCCAGTTTGGGGCAGGTGGAATCTTCTGGCAAACTTACCGCGCGTATCCTTTCATTCCGGCCCGTTACCCTAATGGCTTGCCTTCCCAAGGGGTGGAAGGAGGAATTAACCCGGTCATGATTGTGACCGATGCCGCAGGTTTAAACAAGAACCAACGTCTCATCTTCAACGGAATCCTGAGAGCCCGCTATGACCTTCCGTTTATGGAAGGACTTTCCATTGACGGATTCTACTCAGTAGACAGAGGTCAGAGCTTTACAAAATCCTTTGTGAAACCTTATCTGGTGTATTCCTATGAAGGCAATGATACCTACAATCCTATCACAGTGGGAGAGCCTAAAGCTTCTCTGTTCCAAGCTCAGGAGAACACAGATCTGGTTACGGCAAACATCAAGTTGAATTTTGAGCGCCATTTTGGCGAACACGGCATCAATGCCTTTGTGGGTTATGAGCAAAGCAAAAACAGTCTGGAACATTTGGAAGCCGGAAGAAGAAACTTCCCTACCATCCTGACTCCGGAATTGTCTCAAGGCGGCACCGGGCCAAATGACAGAAGCAACGCTGGCTGGAGCTGGGTGTTTGCCAGAAGAAGTTACCTGGGCCGGGTTGCCTATAATTACAAAGAGAAGTACCTGGCGGAATTGCAGATGCGGGCCGATGGTTCCGCTAACTTCCCTAAAGACAGCCGTTGGGGTTATTTCCCGGGTGTTTCTGTAGGCTGGAGAATCTCTGAGGAAGGTTGGTTTAAGAACAGCCTGCCTTTCATGAACGAGTTGAAGCTTAGAGCTTCTTATGGTGAGTTGGGGAATGATAACGTAGGTTCCAACCAATTCATGAACAACTATACCTTTGACAACCGCTATGTCATTGGTGGAGAGGTGTACCCAGGCCTGAACCTAGTGAAATTGGCAAACCCTAACATTACCTGGGAGGTTGCCCAGAAAACAGATGTAGGCGTAAGCGGTATCTTCCTTGACAATTTCAATTTTGAGTTTATCTATTTCCAGCAGAAACGGAAAGACATTCTTGCCAACCGTAACGCTTCGGTACCAAACATAACCGGTATTGTCAATCCTTGGGGTTCAGATGCGCTGGTGCCTTCTGAGAACATTGGCCAGGTAAACAATAACGGGATAGAGGCCACCCTGGGCTTTGACAAAAGTGCGGGTGACTTCAGGTACAATATCTCTGGAAACATCACTTATGCCAAAAATAAGATTGTATTCGTAGATGAGGCGCCTAGTATCCTTGAGTATCAGAGACAGACCGGCGGGCCTTTGAATACCTACTTACTGTACCGCTCTATTGGAATCTTCCGGACTCAGGAAGATTTAGACAAGTACCCGCATCCATCTGGAGCCAAACTTGGGGATTTGATCTATGAAGATTACAACCAGGATGGCAAGATATCGGCAGATGACCAGGTAAGAACTGATCTGGGAAATATTCCACAAATCACGTACGGTTTGAACCTGGGTGCTCAGTACAAAGCATTCGACTTTTCTATCCTGTTCCAGGGACAAGCTAAAGTGAGACAGTATGTGTTGCCAGATGTAGGATTAAGCGGAAACTTCTTCAGCACTTGGGCAGACAACAGATGGAGTCCAACCAATCAGAACGGATCATACCCACGGGTAGATACTCGTACAGGTTCTGCTGTGAGTGGAGGTCTTTTCCCAAGCGACTTCTGGTTGTATAACACCGCTTTCCTGAGAATCAAGAACATTGAGCTAGGGTATAACTTGCCTTCTACCTTACTATCCAAAATCAAGATTCAAGGGGTAAGGGTGTATGCCAATGCCTTCAACCTGGCCACTTTCACCAAAGTGAAGGATTTTGACCCCGAAACCAGTTCAGGAAATGCGCAATTCTATCCGCAGCAAAGGATCATTAACCTTGGGGTAAATGTCAAATTCTAATTACAGTAATAGTATGAAACTAAAAATATTTACGGCTTTTGCCTTAGGATTGGCAATGAGCTTAACCTCATGTAAAGAAGATTTCCTGGAAGTGACTCCTACAGACAGGGTATCTGATGAAGCCATTACGGGAGACTCCGTGCTCTTTGAGTCTTTCGTGATCAATCGCTATCTGGGAGCCAGATTACAGGACAAAGAAGCAGATGGAGCGCCTCCAGGCTTTGGAAGAGGCTGGGAGTATGCTTTATGGTCTTCCCTAACAGATGAATCCATCTACCGCAGCGATGACAACACCTGGTTGGTGCAGCGCGGGCAGCTTGCCCCTGAAAATACGGGCATCACTGTTTCTTTATGGGGTAGAAGTTACCGGAGCATAAGAGAAGTGAATTATGCCTTAGCCAATATAGAAAAGGTGCCCATGAGCCAGTCGCACAAGAACTTGCTTGTAGCTGAGCTGAAGTTTATAAGGGCTTTCCGGTACCATGATCTTATCCGGAACTATGGACAAGTAGTGTTAGTAGGAGACAAGGTAGCGCAATTAGGTGAAGATTTCACTGATCCGGCCCTTTTTCAACGAGCTACCATTCAGGAAGGAATTGCCTATGCTACTGCTGAACTAGAGACTGCCGCCGCCGCTTTACCTTCCAGTAACAGTTCTAGCTGGCAGAAAGGAAGAGCAACCAAAGGTGCTGCTTTAGCGCTTAGATCAAGGCTTCTGCTTTATGGCGCCAGCCCACTCTACAAACAGAATGGAAGTACAGTTACCTGGCAACAGGCAGCGCAAGCCGCTAAACAGGTAATGGACTTGGATCTATATCGCATAGATCCGCAGTACGCCAACATGTTTATCGCTGAGGAAGGAAACAGCCCTGAAATCATCTTTGCCCGGTATTATAATCTCAATTCGCGGCATACTGCCCTGGAGATTGCCAACGGACCAAATGGCTATGATGGTTGGGGCGGGAATGCTCCATTGCAAAATCTGGTAGATGCGTATGAAATGTCTAATGGTAAGATGATTTCAGACCCAACCTCGGGGTATAATGCCCAGAATCCTTATGTGAACAGAGACCCTCGCTTTTATGCTACCATCCTGTACAATGGAGCACAGTACAGAGGGAGAGCCGTTGAGACCTTTATCCCCGGTGGTAAGGACAGCAAGGATGGACCATCTAACTGGAATACCTCCCAGACCGGCTATTACCTCAAGAAGTTCATGGATGAAACAAACCCTATTCAGAACCCCTGGAACGTGGCCGGCAGACAACCCTGGATTTATTTCCGCTTTGCGGAGATCTTGCTGAACTACGCCGAGGCACAGAATGAAGCGGTTGGGCCAGATGCTACCGTCTATGCGGCCGTTAACCTGATTCGTCAGCGGCAGAGTGTAAATATGCCAGCCCTTCCTGCGGGACTTACCCAAGCCGAGATGCGGCAGCGCATCCGTAATGAAAGGCAGGTTGAGTTAGCTTTTGAAGAGCATCGTTTTTATGATGTACGCCGCTGGTTGATAGCGGAACAAACAGAGAACGTGCCGGCCTACGGGATGGAGATAACCAAGCAGGGAACCAACTTTGTCTATGCTCGGAAGGTAGCCCTGGAAGGGCGGCACTTTGAAACGAAGCACTACTGGCTGCCTATTCCAAGGGCAGAGATTCAGGCCACTGGAGGTAAGTTAGAACAAAACCCAGGATATTAAACCTTTGAGTAATTAGGCTCCCATGGCGCACGTGAGCAATGCCATGGGAGCTTTTGCTTTCATAGTCACCTTATATGAACTCAATTATGCGAAGAGTGCTGCCCCGGGTTTTAAAAGCGCCTGCTTTAGTTTGGCCTTTTTTATTCATCAATCTTTTCACGTTGTCTGGGTGTGCCGATGATGGTTCTGGTGATGATAAGGGAAATGCCCCTTCTACAACTCCGGCTCATAATATAACGGCCACCATAGATGTCTCTAAAAAATTTCAGAAGATAGACAACTTCGCTGCGTCAGACGCCTGGTCTTGCCAGTTTGTGGGAAATTGGCCCGAAAACAAAAAGAACGCCATTGCAGATCTTCTGTTTAGTACTGAGTTAGATGCCAGCGGTCAACCAAAAGGTATAGGTCTGTCTTTATGGCGGTTTAACATTGGGGCGGGTAGTGCCCAACAGGGTGAACAAAGCGGGATCAAGGATGAGTGGCGGCGCGCCGAATCTTTTTTGGACAGTGACGGTAGCTATAACTGGCAGCGGCAAGCCGGACAGATTTGGTTCCTGAAAGCGGCCAAGGCAAGGGGCGTACGGGAGTTTCTTGCGTTTCCTAACAGCCCTACGGTTAACCTTACCACTAATGGAAAAGCCTTTGCCTCCAACGGTACCCCCAATCTTGTCCCCAATCGGTATGAAGCATTTTCTGATTACCTGGCAGATGTGCTCCAGGGCTTGGAGCGGGTGCATGGCATTACCATGGATTATATTAGTCCGGTGAATGAGCCCCAATGGGATTGGAGCGATGGTGGACAGGAAGGAACACCTTTCATGAATGCAGACATCGCGGGGATTGTGCGGGCTTTAAATACCTCGCTTGCCAGAAGGAACTTGCCTACTAAGATTGACATAGCAGAAGCTGGCAAAATTGACTATCTCTACCAAGAGGGAGATAAGCCCAACCGAGGAAACCAGATTGACGCCTTTTTCTCCAAAAGCTCCCCCCATTACTTGGCAGACCTGCCCCATGTAAGCAAAGTGATTTCCGGGCACAGCTACTTTACAACATCACCCTATGATCAGGCAGTAGCCGGCCGGAAGCAATTGGCAGATAAAGTGGCGACTGTGCCCGGTCTGGAGTTCTGGCAGTCTGAGTACTGTATTCTAGGCGATAATAGTGGCGAAATAGACGGGAACAAGCGTGCCTTAGGCATTGACCCCGCCATTTACCTGGCCCGCGTCATTCATAATGACCTGGTGGTAGCCAATGCTACTGCCTGGCAATGGTGGTTGGCCATCTCGCCCTACAACTACAAAGACGGTTTGGTGTACATAGACCAAAACAAAACCGACGGCAATTACTATGAGAGTAAGATGCTGTGGGCCTTGGGCAACTATAGCCGCTTTATTCGTCCCGGAGCAGAGCGCGTAGATCTTCAGGTTACGGGGAATCAAAAAGCTGAAAATGATGCTTTCCTGGCTTCGGCTTATCTAGATTCAGACCAGAAGAAGCTGATTGTGGTCGCTATCAACTCTAGCATTTCTCCTGTCAAATTGAACATGGAACTGAAGGGAGCAACCATCAGCCATATAAAGTCTTATGTCACCTCAGAAAAGGAAAGTTTGACGCCAGGCAATAGCATGGAAGAAACCAATGAGATGTCCGTAGCCCCCAGGTCAATCATCACCTTAGTGGCTGACGTACAGCCTTAAGCAAGATTGATGGGTTTTGAGCCTCCTTTCTGGAAATAAAAGCTAAAACAGACTTTCATGTAGAGTCTGAAAATCAAGAAGTGAATTTGGTTTGAAAGTATCATTTTACATCTACTATAAATGAAAAATAAACTTTTACTGATCCTGCTAACCGCGCTGCTGGCCAGCTATGCACAACAAGCATCGGCGCAAAAAACACGCACAAAATTGCTTTTCAATGACAATTGGAAATTCCACAAAGGCGAGGTCGCGAAGGCTGAAGCGGTCAACTTCTCTGATCAGGGATGGCGGAGTTTAGACTTACCCCATGACTGGAGCATTGAAGGCCCTTTCAGTCAGGAATGGGCGAGTGCCACTGGTTACTTGCCGGGCGGCATAGGTTGGTACAGAAAGACCTTCAAAGTAGCCCCCGAGCAACAGAACAAACAGCTCTTTCTGTATTTTGATGGTGTGTATAAGAACAGTGAAGTTTGGATTAATGGCCAGCCACTAGGCAAAAGACCCAATGGTTTTACTCCGTTCCAATACGAGATTACCAAACACCTGAATAAAACAGGAAATAACGTGGTAGCCGTGAAAGTAGATCATAGCCAGTTTGCTGATTCTAGGTGGTATACAGGATCGGGCATTAACCGGAACGTCTATCTCATTTCTACTGAACCAGTGCATGTGAGTTTATGGGGAGTGGCTTTTACCACGCCAGAAGTTTCAGCTTCTCAGGCACTGTCCAATGTGAAAGTCTCTGTAACCAATGACTCCCAAAAAGCGACCAATGTTCAGGTTAAAACAGAATTGCTTGATCAACAGGGCAAGGTAGTCAGCCAGGCCCAGAAGCAGGTTCAGGTGGTAGAAGGAAAGGAAGCGGAAGCCGCTTTGTCTTTTCAGGTGAAGAGTCCGAAGTTGTGGTCAGTGGAGCAGCCCACTTTATATCAGTTAAGGGTTTCCTTGCTGGTAAACGGCAAAAAAACAGATGAAGTAATAGAATCTGTAGGTTTCAGAAGCTTTGTTTTTGATGCGAACAAAGGCTTTTCTCTGAACGGGAAAAGCATGAAGCTAAAAGGTGTCTGCATTCATGATGATGCAGGAGCTTTAGGAACAGCGGTGCCGGAGGAAGTTTGGGAAAGAAGGCTTATTACTCTGAAAGAAGCAGGCTGTAATTCCATCCGGATGAGCCACAATCCGCACGCCGATTACGTCTATGACTTATGCGACAAGCTAGGCTTTTTGGTGCAGGACGAAGCCTTTGATGAATGGGAAACCGGTAAAAACAAATGGATTGCAGGCTGGAACGTGGGCACTCCGGGCAAAGACGGCTACCACGAGCACTTCAAAGAGTGGGCAGACCGGGACTTAGCTGATATGATTTTGCGTAACCGGAACCGTCCTTCCATTATCATGTGGAGCATTGGCAACGAGATAGATTATCCCAATGATCCTTACTCCCATGAAGTACTCAGTACAGGAAATAACCCACAAATCTATGGCAAAGGATATCAGCCCAATAACCCACCTGCCAGCCGTTTAAGTGAGTTGTCAAGGCATTTGGTAGAAGTGGCGAAGAAATATGATACCTCTCGGCCTATTACAGCGGCTTTGGCCGGGGTGGTGATGTCTAACTTCACGGATTACCCCAAAGTGCTGGATATAGTAGGGTACAATTACCAGGAGCACCGTTACCCCGAGGATCATGCTAAATACCCTGAGCGCATCATTTATGGCAGTGAAAACGGCATGCGCCTCAATGCCTGGGCCGCCGTAGACACCAATGCCTACATCTCGGCGCAGTACCTCTGGACTGGCATTGACTACATGGGCGAGGCGGGTAAATGGCCAAGCCGCAGCAACGGAGCCGGTTTGTTGGATTTGGCTGGGTTCAAGAAGCCAGAGTATTTCTTTCGGCAAAGCCTTTGGTCAAGCAAACCTATGGTGTACATAGGAACTTCTGAGGTGCCGAAACAAGAGGATAGAGGCATCTGGAGTCATAGAAGAGCAGACCCCAACTGGAATTGGAAAGCCAATGATAGCGTACGGGTGAGCTGTTTTACCAACGGTGACGAAGCTGAACTCTTCTTGAATGGCAAATCATTGGGCAGGAAGTCTTTGGCCCAGGCCAGCCAACGCGCCCTCTATTGGGATATGGTGTATGCGCCTGGCGAACTCATGGCCAAGGCGTACAAGAATGGAAAAGAAGTAAGCCGCCATGTATTAAAGACAGCATCTGAGCCAGTTGCTATCAGGGCCATGGTGGATAAGAAGTCTTTGAGAAAGAAAGGGCTTGCCCACGTGGAGATAAACGTAGTGGATAAAAACGGAAACCTGGTGTACGGCGCCGAAAATGAAATCACCGTCACAGTAGATGGCCCAGCCGAACTCATAGGCATGGAAAACGGAAGCCATACCAGTCATGATGACTACAAGGCGGCAAAACGAAAAGTGCTGCGCGGCAAGTTATTGGCTTACCTGCAGGCAACCCAAAATACCGGGAAGGTGAAAGTGACCATCCAGTCTCCGGGGCTTACGCCTCAGGTGCTTGATCTTTCGATTCTATAAACGCGCCCACATTATAAAATAGCCTAGTGAAGAATCTTCTGAATATAAATTCAGAAGATTCTGTCCATTTGATCTTACTTAGGTCTCTATGCAAGTAGAAGACTCTTTATCTAAAGCACGATTCTAACTATTAATTTACTTGATTTACATGGTACGCATGCGAAAGTTACTTACCCTTTGTTGCTTATTTCTGTCACAGATTGTGGCAGCGCAGCAGGCAGGCAATGAATGGGAAAACCCCAAAGTATATGAGCGGAACAAGGAGAAGCCTCACGTGGACTTCATGCTCTACACCAGCGCCGAGGATGCCCGCAAAAACGAATACAGCAAATCCCCTAACTTCCAATCCCTGAACGGCACCTGGAAATTCTCCATCGTGAAATCAGTGGCAGACCGGCCCATGGATTTCTACAAGCCCGGGTTTGATGACAGCAAATGGTCTAACATCCAGGTGCCTTCCAACTGGGAACTGCAGGGGTTTGACATTCCCATTTATACCAATGTGCGGTATCCGTTTCCGGCCAAGCCGCCTTACATAGACCAGCCATACAACCCGGTGGGAACGTACCGCCGCACGTTCACGGTGCCAACCGCCTGGAACGGACAAGAGATTATGCTGAACTTCGGTTCTATCTCGGGGTACGGACGGGTGTTTGTGAACGGGCAGGAAGTAGGTATGACCAAAGCTTCTAAGTCTCCAGCAGAATTCAATGTAACTAAGTTTTTGAAGCCGGGTGAGAACCAACTGGCGGTACAGGTATTCCGCTGGCACGACGGCAGCTACCTGGAAGACCAGGATTTCTGGCGCCTGAGCGGTCTGGAGCGGGATGTGTACTTACAAGCTTTGCCCAAACTGACCATCTGGGACTTCTTCGCGAAAGCAGATTTAGACAATGCCTACAAAAACGGGGTGTTCAGCGCCGAGGTTGACCTGCGTAAGTTTGCCCCAAAAACTGCCGACAAAGCCACTGTAAGCGTGGAGCTGTTTGATAAGAACAATGCAAAAGTGTTCTCTCAGCAAAAAAGCGTTTCCACTAAAGGAACCGGCAAACTTCAGGCTACTTTCAACGGCACCATCAACAATGTGCTGCAATGGAACGCAGAGCACCCCAACCTGTATGACCTGGTGATCACGCTGAAGGATGACAAAGGTAAAACCTTGGGTGTGACCGGCAGCAAAGTTGGTTTCCGCAAGGTGGAGCTGAAAAACTCCCAGATGCTGGTGAATGGCGTTCCTATTCTGATCAAAGGCGTGAACCGTCACGAGCATGACGATGTGCACGGGCGTGCCGTGACCAAAGAGTCTATGATCAAAGACATTGAGTTGATGAAACTCTACAACATCAACGCCGTGCGCACCAGCCATTACCCTAATACCAAACTCTGGTACCAACTCTGCGATGAATATGGTTTGTATCTGGTAGACGAAGCCAACATTGAAACCCACGGCATGGGAGCCGAGTGGCAAGGGCGCTTTGACAAAAGCAAGCACCCGGCTTACCTGCCTGAGTGGGCACCCGCGCACATGGACCGGATTGAGCGCCTTTTAGAGCGTGACAAGAACCATGCTTCCGTGATCATCTGGAGCATGGGCAATGAATGCGGCAACGGCCAGGTTTTCCATGACGCCTACAAATGGATTAAGAGTCGCGACAATTCCCGTCTGGTAATGTTTGAGCAAGCCGGTGAAGACTGGAATACCGACATTGTAGGACCTATGTACCCGGGCATCAGAGACATGAAGTCTTACGCGGCGGCTAAAAAAGAGCGTCCTTACATCATGTGCGAGTACTCGCACGCCATGGGCAACAGCAACGGCAATTTCCAGGAGTACTGGGACATTATCAACGGCAGCAAGCACATGCAGGGCGGCTTTATCTGGGATTGGGTAGACCAGGGCATCAAGACCAAGAACGACAAAGGCGAAACCTTCTGGGCCTACGGCGGAGACTTGGGCAGCGGGCATCTGTATAACGATGAAAACTTCTGCGCCAACGGGGTGGTATCTGCCAATCGTACGCCGAAGCCGGGCCTGAACGAAGTGAAGAAAGTATACTCGGGCGTTCAGTTCAACGCGAAAGATGCCTCCAAAGGGATCATCACAGTGTGGAACCAGTTCGGCTTCACAGATCTGAACCAGTACGCTTTCAAGTGGCAGTTGATCAAAAACGGAGTGGTTCAAAAAGAAGGAGAGTTTGGCGTAACGGCTGCCCCGCTGCAGAAAACCGATGTGACCTTGCCGCTTCCGGTTTTCAATGCCCAACCGGGTGAAGAGTATTTCATCAATGTGTTTGCCTACACCAAAACCGCCAAGCCGTTTGTGCCAGCCGGTCATGAAATAGCACGCGACCAGTTTAGTATCTCCAACAACACTTACTTCACGAATGCCTCAGCAGCCGGTAAACTTAAGATCAAAACCAAAGGAGATAAGCTGAGTTTTTCCTCTGGTGAAGTATCCGGGGAGTTTGACCTGAAGGATGGGAAATTAGCCTCTTTCAGCAAAAACGGCCGCAAAACAATTGAGAAATTCCCAGAGCCTTATTTCTGGCGCGCCGCTACCGACAATGACTTCGGTAACAAAATGCCTGAGAAGCTAGCACCCTGGCGCAATGCCCATCAGGAAATCAAGTCGGTCAACGTGGCGGTAGGCAAGAAGCTCGCTCAGGGGCAACCTATCACGGTAACCTACGCGCTCACCGAGAAGCAGATTCCTTACACCATTGAGTACCTCATCCATAACGATGGCTCGGTACAGGTAACCGCCTCTATTGACATGACGGGCAAAGAAATGCCGGAGATGCCAAGATTTGGGATGCGGATGCAACTGGATGATGATTATGATAATCTCCAGTACTACGGCCGTGGCCCATGGGAGAACTACAGTGACCGCAAGGCCTCTTCGTTGGTAGGCTTGTACCGCGACAAAGTAGAAAACCAGTACTATCAGTTTTACATCCGTCCGCAGGAAAGCGGCAATAAAACAGATGTGCGCTGGGTGGAACTGACCAACAACTCCGGTAACGGGATTGCGGTGGAAGGCCTTCAGCCCATCAACTTCACGGCCCTGAACTACACCGCCGAAGACATTGACGAAGGCCCTAAGAAGATCAACCGCCACCCGGTAGACCTGAAGAAACAAGACTTTGTGAGCCTGCACGTAGACCTGGCCCAAAGAGGCTTGGGAGGCGATGATAGCTGGGGACGTTTGCCACACGAGCCGTATCTGCTCAAGGACAAGAAATACACCTACAGCTACATCATCAGACCCATCACGAAGGAGACTTCTAAACTGACCCAGAAATGAGAAGGCAGTTGGGCTTCATTACACTTATTCTGTTGCTGGCAGGGGTTCAACCCCTGCTGGCGCAGAAAAAGGCTACAGCTGTCATAAAGCCTGGAGAAATCTGGCCAGATACTGACGGCAAACACATCAATGCCCACGGCGGCGGTATCCTCTTCCACAAAGGGACTTACTACTGGTTTGGAGAACACAAAACAGAAGGACGGCGCGGAAACAGTACCTTATTTGGGGTAGGGGCTTATTCTTCCAAAGACCTCACCACCTGGAAAAACGAAGGCATTGTCTTGAAAGTGGCGGAAGACAGTACTTCTGAAATTACCAAAGGCTGTGTGATTGAGCGGCCCAAGGTGGTCTACAATGCCAAGACCAAGAAATTTGTCATGTGGTTTCACCTGGAACTGAAAGGCAAAGGGTATGAGGCTGCCAGAACTGGAGTAGCCACCAGTGACAGCCCTATCGGCCCCTTCACCTACCTGAAGTCCTACCGGCCTAACGCCGGGGTTTGGCCCGTGAATGTACCGGTAAGCCTGAAGGAAAAACAGGTAAATGAGACTAACTTGAAATGGTGGACGCCGGAGTGGACGAAGGAAGTACAAGACGGCCTTTTCATCAGGAGAGATCTGGAACAAGGGCAAATGTCCCGTGACATGACTGTTTTTGTAGATGATGACGGCAAAGCGTACCACATCCATTCTTCAGAAGAGAACCTGACGCTGCATATCTCAGAACTGTCTGATGATTACCTGTCCTTTACCGGAAAATGGAGTGTTCTGGCGCCTGCAGGTCATAATGAAGCCCCGGCTATCTGCAAGAGAAACGGCAAGTACTACATGATCACCTCCGGCTGTACCGGTTGGGATCCCAACGCCGCCCGCTCCTTTGTGGCGGAATCTGTCATGGGACCCTGGACAGCCTTGGGGAACCCGTGCGTGGGAGAAGGGGCGAACCTTACGTTTGAATCGCAGGGAACCTATATTCTACCCATCCAAGGCAAGAAGGATGCTTTTATTTTCATGGCTGACCGCTGGCGTCCCAAGAACCCGATAGATGGGCGCTACATTTGGTTGCCTCTTACCTTTGAAGGAGACAAACCGGTGCTGAGATGGCAGGATGAATGGAGCTTGGATGTGTTTGACAAAAAACAGAAAGAAAAAGCAGTCACCTCAGAGAAAAAGAAAACTGCCTCCAGGTAGGTTTTGAAACCAATGTCAATCTCTTTTTGGAGATTCAATTACGTGCTACTACATGATATGTCATCTGAAAATTATCCGCCAAGCCTCCTTCAGCACCCTCACCCTTGCTTTCTTGCTGGGACTCAATGCTTGCAGTTCCTCAAAAATTGGGACTGGTGAGGGGGCAAATACACCAAAGATCACCCAGGTGGCCGAGGGCGGATGGGCAAACAACTCAGTGAATGTGGTAGCCTTCCGGAAGAACTCGCTGGTCACCTTCAAAGGAACCCAATACACCGGCTGGTATGATGCAGACCGATCCATGATGCTGGCCAAAAGGAAGAGTGGGGCAGACACTTGGGAGATTGTAAAGACCAACTTCAAGGGCAATGCCGCTGATGCTCATAACACCATCAGCCTGATGGTAGATGGCAAAGGCTTTCTGCACGTTTCCTGGGACCACCACAACCACCAACTAAACTACGCCCGTAGCGTGAGCCCCGGCTCTCTGCAACTCACTGATAAAATGCCCATGACAGGTTCAAACGAGAAAGCGGTTTCTTACCCAGAGTTCTACCGCTTACCTAACGGGAACCTCATGTTCTTTTACCGCGACGGCGGCTCTGGCCAGGGCAACATGGTCATCAACAGCTATGACACCAACTCCCAGAAATGGACGCAGGTACATAGCAACCTCATCAACGGCGAGAAAAAACGCAACGCCTACTGGCAATCCTATTTAGACAAAAAAGGCACCATCCATGTGTCCTGGGTGTGGCGCGAGAGCCCTAACGTAGCCAGCAACCATGACATGGCCTACGCGCGCTCTGCAGATGGAGGCAAAACCTGGGAGAAGTCTACCGGCGAAAAGTACACCTTGCCCATCACGGAAGCCACAGCCGAGAAAGCCATGGTCATTCCGCAGAACAGCGAGCTGATCAACCAAACTTCCATGGCCGCTGATGAAAATGGAAATCCCTTCATTGCCACTTACTGGCGCGAGGCGGGTTCTACCATTCCGCAGTACCATTTGGTGTACCATGACGGCACCGCTTGGCAAAAGCTGGAGTTGAATTTCCGGAAAACACCCTTCAGTTTGAGTGGGGTGGGCACCAAACGCATTCCCATCGCCCGGCCCCAGGTGCTGGTGAAAAATGCAGGAGACAAGGCATCGGTGCTCATGATCTTCAGGGATGAGGAAAGAGAAAGCAAGGCCTCGGCATTGATCATCAATAAAATGTCAGACCCTAAGTGGTCCATCATTGACCTTACGCCGGAGTCGCTGGGTTCCTGGGAGCCTACCTATGACACCGAACTCTGGAAAGAAAAGAAAGTACTGAACCTCTTCATCCAGAATGTGGACCAGGTAGATGGGGAAGGGCGCTCCAGTATGGGGCCTCAGCCCATACGGGTGGTGGAGTGGAAGCCTACTTTCTAAATGTGTTGTCGGCCTGTTTTTGGCAAAGTACCTATAAACTGAGTTTATCCTCCCGCATATTAGTAACTATGAGTCAGAAGAAAGCATTATTTACATTCCTTTTTTTGCTGCTCGGGTTTGGGGCAGTAAATGCCGCTGCCAAGCCAAAGCATCCTTTGCTCCCCAAATCAAAGAAAGACGTAGCTGAGCAGTTGAACAAGGCTAACACCTACTACCAGACTACCAACCCAAACCCCGGGTGGGCTTTCTGGGACATAGCCGCTTACCATACCGGCAACATGGAAGCCTACAAAGTGACCAAAAACGAAGCCTACCGGAAGTACTCTGAGGCTTGGGCCGAGAAAAACCAATGGATGGGTGCCAAGTCTACCGACAAATCGAAATGGAAATACAGCTATGGCGAAAAGGATGAATATGTGCTGTTCGGAGATTGGCAGATCTGTTTCCAGACCTACATTGATCTATACTGCCTGGACGGCGCCAAAGACGATAGAAAAATTGCCCGGGCGAGGGAGGTGATGGAGTACCAGATGAGCACGCCCAACAATGATTACTGGTGGTGGGCCGATGGCTTGTACATGGTGATGCCCGTGATGACAAAGCTGTACAAGGTAACCGGCAACAAACAGTACCTGGAGAAACTGCATGAGTACCTGACTTATGCCAACTCCATCATGTATGACCAGGAAGAGAAATTGTATTACCGCGATGCCAAGTATGTGTATCCTAAACACAAAAGCGCCAACGGGAAAAAAGACTTCTGGGCGCGCGGAGACGGTTGGGTGTTTGCCGGTTTAGCCAAGGTTTTGCAGGATCTGCCCAAAAAAGACCCGCACCGGAAAGAGTATGAGCAGCGGTTCAAAGACATGGCTAAAGCGATTGCCAGTTCCCAACAGCCAGAAGGCTATTGGACCCGCAGTATGCTGGACCCTGCCCACGCGCCCGGCCCCGAAACCAGTGGTACCGCCTTCTTTACCTATGGCTTTCTTTGGGGTATCAACAACGGCTTGCTAGACAAAAAGGAATATTTGCCCGTTGCCGCCAAAGGGTACCATTACCTCACCAGCACGGCCCTGCAACCAAACGGGAAAGTGGGCTATGTGCAACCCATAGGGGAGAGAGCCATTCCGGGGCAAATAGTGGATGTTAATTCCACCACGGGTTTTGGGGTGGGAGCTTTTTTGCTGGCCGCTTCTGAGATGTACCGTTTCTTAGATTAAAAATTTTCTGCCTAAATCGTTTGGGGGCTGGTTTTTGGAAATCAGCCCCCAAACGATTTAGGCGTAGTAGCTTTCTATATTTAAATGCCAGGCATTCTGCTGTTATTCTTACCGCGGGTTGCTTGTATTCCTTCAGTTATTTCAATCTTCTGTTTCTCCATGAAGTATTTCTCTAAAGCGCTTTTGTTGTCCGCTTTCCTGCTCACCGGTAATCTGCTGAAGGCGCAGTCTGAGGCCAACCCGGTCAAGGCTGAGGCTGGTCAGAAAACCTTTCAACTAACCAATCCTGACTTCAAGACGAGTCCGCATACGGGCATGACCAGGAAGCATTGGAAAGATGCGGCGCATTATCTATTATCTGGGGCTTTCAGTTACATCAAGACGCTGGATGATCCTATGGTGTTTCCCAAGCAGCCGGGCAAGAGCTATCCGCGCGATGGTGTGCATAACAACACCGAAATGCTGGAAGGCCTGTGCCGCACCCTGTTTATGGCGGTTCCCCTGCTCAAAGAAAACCCCAACCTTGAGATCAACGGCATCAAAGTGGCCGACTATTACCGCCACCAGCTGGTACGGTTGAGCGACCCATCCAGCCCCACGTATGTGAAACCACGAGCGAAAGACGGCGGACCCAGTCAGATATTGGTGGAGTTTGGCGGCTTGGCTGTGTCGCTTTTCTATGTGCCGGAAGTCTTATGGGCGCCGCTTACTTCTTCACAAAAAGAAGCCCTTTCCACGACTATGCTTAGCTACGGCGATGGACCTACCATTGGGTCTAACTGGCGGTTCTTCAACATCTTCGTGATGAGCTTCTTCAAGGAGCAGGGCTACAAGGTAAATGAAAAACTGATGCTGGAATATGTAGATAAATCCCTGGAGCAATACCGCGGCCAGGGCTGGTACAACGACAGCCCAGCTTATGACTACTACAGCATGTGGGCTTTCCAGATGTATGGGCCGCTGTGGTCAGAGTTCTTCGGGAAAAAGCACTATCCAGAGTATGCCGCCAGGTTCATGGCCAACTTCAAAGAGGTGAATGACAATTACCCGTACCTGTTTGGTCGTGACGGGAAGATGATCATGTGGGGCCGCAGCATTGCCTACCGCTTTGCCGCAGCAGTACCGTTTCCGCTCATGGGCTTGGTTCAGGAACCCGGCACCAACTACGGCTGGATGCGCAGAATCGCTTCTGGCACCATGCTCCAGTTCCTGCAGAACCCAGCCTTTATGGCCGCAGATAACATTCCAACGCTGGGCTTTTACGGAGCCTTTGAGCCCGCCGTGCAGATATACAGTGCCCGCGCCAGCGTGTTCTGGATGGGCAAAGCTTTCCTAGGTTTGATTGTGCCGGAAGGTAATCCGTTCTGGACCGAGAAAGAAAATGAAGGCGCCTGGGAAAAAGAACTGGAGAAAGGAAAAGTCTACAACAAGTTTCAGGAAGGCTCCAAGATTCTGATTACGGATTACCCCAACATTGGAGCCGCCGAGGTGCGGGCCTGGTGCCATGAAACGGTTGCCAAAGACTGGCAGGGTTTCCGATCTACCGAGAACTACAACCGGCTCTCCTACAACAGTGCTTTCCCGTGGCAAGCCGATGGGCCCAAAGGTGAAGTAGCCATGAACTACGTCTTTAAAAACAAGAAGAACGAGTGGGAAGCCCTTCGTCTCTACACCTTCAAGAAATTTGAGAACGGCATCTATTACCGCGACGTGGTGCTGGAAACCAGCGACAAAATAAAGCTGAACCTGGCAGATATCACCCTGCCTAACGGTATTCTGCGGATAGACCGCAACATAAGCACCGAAGCGTCACAGGTGCGATTAGGTCATTATTCCTTGCCCCAGAAGAACGGACCTATCAGAGAACAATCTAGGAAAGTGAAAGGCCACAAAGTGCAGATCATTGATAACGGAGAATATCAATTAGCCATGGTTTCCCTCAACGGGTGGGATGGCATGGAAACTGTGAAAGCAACCGGTCTTCACCCGGTCAGCAAGGAAAGCTCCGTGATTAACGCCACCGATAGTTTCCAGCCGCAGCAACAGCCTAAGCTATATGCCACGCTCATGCTCTGGAAGAAATCTGGGGAGAAATGGACAGATGCTGAGTTGGTGCCTGTGAAGAAAGTGGAGCACTCCGCTAAAGATAAAACCGTGACTGTTTCCTTCAGAAAAGGTGAGAATAAGGTAGTGCGGTTTGAGTAAGTTTGAAGATCATCTACGTTCTCCCAGTACTGCTACAAATTAAAATAATGAAAAATACTACCCAGTGGGTCATGTTGGTGATGGCGGTTACAGGCCTTTTCTCCTGCAGTAAAAAGCAACTCGCTTACAGACCTACCTCGCTGCCACCCGCTCAACTAGAAGGCTATAAACTGGTATGGAATGATGAATTCAATGCCAAAGGAAAGCTTGATGCCGCAAGTTGGGACTATGAAAAAGGGTTTGTGCGGAACGAGGAACTTCAGTGGTACCAACCCGAAAATGCCAATGTAGCCAACGGGGTTTTAGTGATTGACGGAAAGCGGGAAGAAGTAAAGAACCCGTCCTATGAGGTAGGGGCCAGAGATTGGCGACGAAACCGTGAATATGCGCATTATACCGCGGCCAGTATCAATACCAGGGGCAAAAAGGAGTTCCAATACGGCATCATGGAGGTAAGAGCCAAAATTGATACGGCCTTGGGCATGTGGCCCGCTATCTGGACCTTAGGCGTTTCAAAGCGCTGGCCCGCGAACGGAGAAGTAGACATCATGGAGTATTACCGAGTAGAGGGGAAACCTGCTATTCTGGCAAATGCCGCGTGGGCAGATGAAAGAATGAGAGCCGTCTGGGACGGTGAAAAGATTCCGTTTACCCAGTTTCTGGAGAAGGATGCCGACTGGCCCAACAAATTCCACATCTGGAAAATGGATTGGACTGAGACGTCTATCAAACTGTACCTGGATGATGAACTGCTGAACGAGATTGATCTAACCAAAACGCTCAACCCCGATGGCTTCAACCCTTTCCACCAGCCGCATTACATTCTATTGAACCTTGCCATTGGGGGAAATGGAGGAGATCCCACCGGTACTTCCTTCCCTAAAAGGTATGAGGTAGATTACGTGCGGGTTTATCAGAAGCAGTAGGGGAAGAAGGTTTTGAATGAAAGTTTGAACAACGAGACACAAAAATAGCAATCATGAAACTCAGGTCTGTATTAGTGGCGGTACTGTTACTGCCCATAGTTTCCTGTTCCTCTTCTTACTTCCAGAAAACACCTGGGCAACAAGAAGAATGGCAATCGCTTTTCAACGGCAAAGACCTGAAAGATTGGATTGTGAAAATCCACCACCATGAAGTAGGTGACAATTATGCTCAGACCTTCAGGGTGAAAGATGGTATCCTGCAGGTGAACTATGATGATTACACAACCTTTGACAACCGCTATGGCCATCTGTTCTATAAGCAGCCTTTCTCCTCGTTTCATCTAAAGTGGGAATACCGCTTCACAGATCAATGGATGAAAGATGCCCCTAGTTATACCTATCGCAACAGCGGTATCATGTTCCATTCCCAAAGCCCGCAATCCATTCTGAAAGAGCAGGATTGGCCTATTTCTGTTGAGTTTCAGCTTTTGGCAGGGGCTGGAGACGGGAAACCCCGTCCCACCGGCAATATGTGTTCCCCTGGCACTGATGTGGTGTTCGAAGGCAAAATAGATCCCAGACACTGCATTGACTCTTCCTCACCTACTATAGAATGGGACCAGTGGGTAGAAGCTGAGTTGATTGTTTTAAGAGATTCCTTGGTAACGCATGTGATCAACGGCGATACGGTACTGCAATATACCCAGCCACAAATTGGGGGAGGGGTGGCAAATAACTTTGACCCGGCTGTAAAGCAGGATGGAAAGCGTTTGACCCAGGGCTACATCGGGTTACAAAGCGAAGGACAGGGAATAGAGTTCAGGAATCTGAAAATCAAGAAACTGGATTAAAAAGCCTAGGTTACGTTTCCTGGGAAAATAGCTTGGTTTTCAAAAACCACGTGTAAAACAGGTCATTGGAAGTGTAGCTTACGGTTTGTATGGTTTGCCCACCACCAGCTTATCACCGGTTAAGTCTACTTCAAACAAATGGGGAATCCGGATGTAGCGGCCGTTGACATCTTTGTGACTGTGTACGGACATAAGCAGCTTACCTTCTAAGGTATGGAACAGCATGCCATGGCCGTAATTGGGAGGAGTGATGGGATCCTGCTCCTGTGTCCAGGGGCCGTCCAGAGTTCCGCTTTTGGAATAAGCAACCCCCTGTACGTACACGTTGTAAATCCAACTAGTCCAAATCATTCCCAATCTTCCGGTTCCGGTCTTAAATAAATAAGGGCCATCGGTAACTTTGTTGGGGCGGTCTTTGCCGTTCTCATCTTTCTCGCGGCTCCACGGCGAGTCACTTGCCCGGAACAACACTTTCCCTTTGCCTATGGTACCGCTTAAATCTGGCTTCAATTCGATCTTCTCAATGGTGCCGTTCAGGTTCTGCAACCACTCATAGCAGTACACCATGTAAGGCTTGCCGTCTTTGTCAATCCAGAAAGTGCCATCTAACGTTGGCTGATTGGCAGGTAAATACGTGGGGTCTTTCATAGGAATGTAAGGACCCTCTGGTTTGTCGCTCACTAATACATGGCTGGCGCGTCTTTCTATCGCATTCCCCTGAACGGTATCAATCTTAACCGCCTGATTGGTAAAGGTGGCAAAGTAGTAGTACTTGTTTTTGTAAGGATGAATCTCGGCGGCCCAAATCATGGGTTTGGGTCCCATCCAGGAGTTTGGATCTGTCTGGGCCACCCTGTAAGGGCCTTCCCATGATCGTAAATCCTTGCTTTTCCAGAGCATACCGCCCGTTCCCGTCATGTAATACAGGTTGGTTTTTTTATCTGCCAAGATGAAAGGATCACTGAGCACAATGGAGTCTAAAGGAACATTCTTTCTAATTGCCATATTCCCTCTTTGCTGGGCCATGAGCACCAAAGGAAAGAACAAGCATCCAAGCAAAGCGAGCCAAATCTTTTTCATCATTTGTTATGGATAGTTTTGTATAAACTTACTGCTACTTCCTGGCTTTTCTCTTTTTAGCGTCTTTTCTGGAAAATAGCCTAAAATCACCAGTTCCTTTTTAAGGTGATTCAATCTGCTTCACTAATGAAGAGAACCTTTTTAATTATCTCTCCAGCAAAGCAGGGAACCAGGAGGAATGGCTTCACTACCTTCTCCCAATTATTAAAGAGGCAGCAATGAACCATTGACTACTGATTTCTACCGCCCCCTTGGCCACCCTGACGCATGTTGCCTCTTTCGCCCGGCATTCCCGGCATTCTTTGGCCAGGACCTCTCTCGCCGGGTGCAGCTCCGTTGAACGTGCGGATGTTATAAGAGAACGTAAGCATGAAGAAACGTTGCAACACCGTTGACTGCACATCTTGCACAAAGGCATCAGAAACCGTGCGTTGTACACTAATGTTCTGCCGCAGCAAGTCATTCACGCTTAAGCTCACTTCGCCTTTCTGGCTCTTGAACACCTTCTTGCTCAAGCTCATGTTCAGGAGGGTGTAATTGGTGTTGAATCCGCTGGATAAACCCGCATTTAGCTGGTGGCTGAACTCCGTGCGGTACACCAGGCCTTTCCAGAACCGCAGGTTGGCCCGCAATTGGGTAGATTGGTTGTAGAAGTTGTTGTTCTGCTCTTTGCGCAAGGTATTGGTGATGACATTGTAACTGCCGTTGGTAGAGACATTGAAATCTACGTTCTGGCTGATGTTGCTGCTGAGCGAGGCACCCAACCCGTAGTTGGTAGAGGTGGAGAAGAACATCTCGTTGTTAAACAAACCCGGC
Organism: Rufibacter sp. JT3400010; assembly: GCF_054956755.1. NCBI lineage: Bacteria > Pseudomonadati > Bacteroidota > Cytophagia > Cytophagales > Hymenobacteraceae > Rufibacter > Rufibacter sp. JT3400010. The sequence goes on from NZ_JBUDXA010000024.1 coordinate 73,745, forward strand.
GTTTTGTTATACCCCACCGTACCCGTGAAGTTAACGTTAGACTTGATGATGTTCAGAGGCTGACCGTAGCTGACAAAAGTGCGGGCATTCCAGTTGCCGTCCAGGTTCACCGGCCTAATCAACTGCGCCCCGCGGCTAATCACGAAACCTTCCAGCAAGGGTTCATCTTCCAGACCTACTTCCAGGGTGCTGTTAGTGATGTAATCATCTGTTTTGGAGGCCGTCACAAAGAAAGAGAAAACATGGTTGTTCTCGGTGTTGAACGATCTGTAACGCACATTAACAGAATTCTGGTAGGCTTGCACCAAACCGGCGTTACCAGTTCTGAACCGAAGCGGATTGGTGTTGTCTACCACTTCCTGCAATTGCGTCACGCCGGGGGCGTTGGTGTTGGTGCGGTAGTCTATCTGAAGGTTCTTGGTTTTGGTAAACTTGTATTCAAACTGGGCGGTGGGCAGCAGGTTATGGAAGGTGCGGTTTACCTGGTAGAACGTAGGGAATTCCTGCTCGTTCTGCAGGTTCGCCATCTGGTATTGGGTCTCTAACTGTATCCGTACTTTGTCTGAGTTGTACTGATAGCTGGTTTTTGCCTGCTGGGTGAGGTAATCGCTCTCAAAGGAGTTGCTCAGGCGGGCGTTGAAGTTGGTGTATTCCGTCTCTTCCAGGTCATAAGCCAGGCGTTCTGAGTCTTCTATCCGGTTGCTGATGCTGTATTCCGCCTGCAAGCGGCCTTTCTCCCCAACCCGTTCCCCAAAGGATACATTTCCGCGCCAATTAAAGCCGTTCCTGTCTGCTTTGATCAATTGGTTGAGGTAAATGCTTCTGTCTGGTTGGGCGAAGTCTTCTACGTTGGTGATGCGGTAAGTATCGCCGTTGTTGAGGTTGTAACCGGTGTTCAGGTTCACCGTGAACACACGGCCCGGCTTGTTGAATCTGTGGCTGAAATTGATATCGTTGCCCAGGTTGTAGGAGTAATTGTCTGCGTCTGTGGCGTTGTCTGTAGTGGTGAGGATGGTCTCATCATAGCGTGTATTGGTAGAATCGGCGTCATAGACAGATCTGCCCACGGTGTTGGAGAAAGAATTGTTTTTCTGGATAGAGAACCGGGGCGTGATCAAGAGCCTGTTTCGGTCGTTGATTTTGTAATCGAACCTGAAATTGAATTGATGGTTTTCGTTCTGGTTGGTGTTGAAACTGTTGTCTGTGTTTTCCTGCTCGTAGAACTGGGAGTTGAAGTAATCTCTGAACACCAGCCGGTTATTCTCGTTTTTGGTGTTGTTATAATTGTAATTACCGCTTACCTCAATTTTCTTGCCCCAGAAGTCTGAGTAGTTCAGCCCGAAGTTGTTGGTGGTGGAGATACCACCGCCGCCTCCGCCGGTCATACCCCGGCGTCCACGCATGCCGCCGCCGGGCGCTTCACCCACTGAGAAATCCTGCATGTTGATGTTGTTGGTAAGCCCGTTGATGGTAAACCGACGGTCGCCTTTGAACACGTTCAGGCTGATGCCCGCCATGTATTTCTTGTCTGGCCCAACCCCCACAGACGCTTTCCCGAACTGCCCTTGGCGACGGTCTTTCTTGGTCACGATGTTGAGGGTTTTGGCACGGTTGCCGTCATCAAAGCCGCTGAATTCTGCTTGGTCGCTCTTCTTGTCAAAGACCTCAATGTTGTCAATCACCTCGGCGGGCAAGTTCCGGAGGGCTGTGTTCGCGTCTTCTCCAAAGAACCGTTTCCCGTCTACCAACACCTGCCGCACCTCTTCGCCCTGCGCCTGTATCTTGCCATCCACCACGGTTACCCCCGGCAGTTTGGTTACTAAATCTTCGGCACTGGCGTCTGCGGCTACTTTGAAAGCACCGGCATTGAATACCGTGGTGTCACCTTTCTGGCTTCCCAACGGTATTTTCCCCACTATCTGAATCTCCTGTAAGGTGTTGGAGGCCTCTGTAAGAAGTAACTGGCCCAGTTGAACGGGGGCATTCTGCACTTGTACCGCTCGGGTGAAGGTTTTATAGCCCAGGTAATTCACCTGCAAAGAATATTGCCCCGACCTTACCGCCTGAAACGCGAAGTTACCGTCCTTGTCTGTTCCAACCGCCGTCCGCACAGAATCTGGAAGCCTGATTAACTGCACCGTGGCACCGGGCAACGTCTCCTTGTTTTGGGCACTATGGACAGCACCCGTAACGGAATAGCCTTGCGCCTGTGCATAGGTAATACTGGCTAAGAATAGCAGAAGGAGTAATGGTGCTTTCATGGGAAAAGGTGGTGGAATTTTGGGTTAGACTAAGGAAGTAGTCCAAGGTTTATTCGCTTTATAGAAAAATCGAATATTTATTTTAAGAATTTCAATCAGAGGTCAGAATCCTGGTGAACTTGTTATTTTTTGAGCTAGGAAATTGAAGATGTTGCTGCGTTTTTGGCCTATTTTGCGGAAAGAAAGCACTAAACCCACCTCGGCTTCAGGTGTGGGTAAGCGTCTGTACTGCAAGAGCTGCATGAAGGTGTTTTTAGACAAGCAGGGTCGTTGTTTTTAGCTAGTTTTTGACAAACCGGCGGTAATGCAACCCTTCAATTGTCTTGACATTCAAAATTAAACCTTCAAAAGTTTGCCGTCATTTGTCTAAAAAGGATTGCCCAGCACTCTGTATCCTATAAAGTAGAAGGCTTTGTAAGCATACACTCACTCACCAGAAGCAGCTTGCAGGTTTATATCTGCCCATTCCTTACCCTCCATTTACCCATGCAAAAGTTTTATTTGATAGTACTTCTCTTCCTGCTTACCCTCACGGGCCAGGCCCAGCAGATAGGAGGAAAACCCGGAGACTTCACCCTTGGCAACAAGGAATTCCTGCTCAATGGCAAACCGTTCGTGATTAGGGCGGCCGAGCTGCACTATCCGCGTATTCCGCGCGAATATTGGGAGCACCGCATCAAGTTGAGCAAGGCCATGGGCATGAATACCATCTGTATTTACCTGTTCTGGAACCTGCATGAGCAACAGCCGGGTGTGTTTGATTTCAAAGGGCAGAATGATGTGGCGGAGTTTGTGAAGCTGGCCCAGAAGAACGGCATGTACTGTATTGTGCGTCCCGGCCCGTACGTGTGCGCCGAGTGGGACATGGGCGGATTGCCTTGGTGGCTGCTGAAAAAAGAAGACGTGCAGGTGCGTACGCTGCAAGACCCGTATTTCATGGACCGTACCAAACTGTTCCTGAAAGAAGCGGCCAAGCAGTTAGCGCCCTTGCAGATTCAGAATGGGGGTAACATCATTATGGTGCAGGTAGAAAACGAGTACGCCACGTTCGGGAACGAGCAAGCGTATATGGAAGCCACCCGTGATGCCGTGCGCGAAGCCGGTTTTGACAAAGCCCAGCTTTTCCGGTGTGACTGGCCTACCAACTTCAACAAGTATAAACTAGACGGCGTAGCCACCACCCTAAACTTCGGGGCTGGTACCAACATAGACAACAGCTTCAAGGCATTTCAGGAGGCGTATCCTACCGCACCGCTCATGTGCAGCGAGTACTGGTCGGGTTGGTTTGACCACTGGGGGCGTCCGCACGAGACCCGTTCAGTGAGTAGCTTCATTGGAAGCTTGAAAGACATGATGGACCGCAAGATTTCCTTCAGTCTGTACATGGCGCACGGTGGTACGTCCTTTGGGCAGTGGGGCGGAGCCAATGCGCCACCCTATTCGGCCATGGCTACTTCCTATGACTACAATGCGCCCGTGGGCGAGCAAGGCAATACAACTGAGAAGTTCTTCGCGGTACGCGACCTGCTCAAGAATTACCTGCAGGAAGGCGAAACGCTGGGCGAGATTCCGGCCGCCAAACCGGTAATTTCCATTCCAGCGTTTACCCTGAATGAGAGTGCTGACCTTTTCTCCAATTTACCCAAGGCGAATAAAACCGAGCGCATTCAGCCTATGGAAAACTTTGACCAGGGTTGGGGCCGCATCTTGTACCGCAGTACCATTCCGGCATCGGCGGCTGGGCAGCGGTTGGTGATCACGGAGGTGCATGACTGGGCCACGGTGTTCGTGAATGGAAAATCAGTAGGAAAATTAGATAGACGCCGAGGCGACAATTCATTGAAACTTCCCGCCTTTACCGGCAATGCCCAACTGGATATTCTGGTGGAGGCCACTGGCCGGGTAAATTACGGCAAAGCCATCATTGACCGCAAAGGCATCACGGAGAAAGTAGAAGTTTCTGACGGTAAGAAAACCACCGAACTCAAAAACTGGCTGGTCTACAACTTTCCGGTGAACTATGATTTCCAAAAGAAAGCCAAGTTCAAGAAAGGTACGGCAACCGGACCAGCCTGGTACAGAGGAACCTTTGACCTGGACCAGACCGGCGACACCTTCCTGGACGTGAGCAAGTGGGGCAAAGGCATGGTATGGGTGAACGGGCAGAATTTGGGCCGTTTCTGGAAAATTGGCCCACAACAGACCTTGTTCGTACCTGGCGTGTGGCTCAAGAAAGGCAAAAACGAAGTCATAGTCCTGGATGTGGACAAACCGGAAGCACTCTCCATGGCCGGGCTGAAAGAACCTATTTTAGATGAGCTTCGGGCAGATGAAACCCTCTTGCACCGTGCCAAAGGCCAGCAGCTAAACCTAACCGGAGAAAAACCGGTACTCACATCCTCTTTCCCGGCGGTAAGTGCCTGGCAAGAGGCGAAGTTTGACCAGGCGGTACAGGGGCGCTATTTCTGTTTTGAAGCCTTAAACAGCCAGAAACCAGACGATCCGTTTACCTCTATTGCAGAACTGGAACTGCTGGATGAGAAAGGAAACCCTATCTCGCGCCTGAAATGGAAAGTACTCTACGCCGACAGTGAGGAAGTAACCTCCGCCAACAACGCCGCTGACCGCGTCTATGATCAACAGGAATCTACCTTTTGGCACACCCAATACGGGGCCGCTAAACCTAAACACCCCCATCACCTGGTGTTGGATCTGGGAGAAAATGTAACGGTAAAAGGTTTCCGCTATCTGCCTAGGTCAGACAAAAACACCAGCGGCATAGTAAAGGATTACCGCATTTACCTCAAGAGCACGCCGTTCAAAATGTAAGAATTAAGATTTATACATAGATGAAAAAGAGGCAAACGTCTCCGTGCCATAGTAGATAAAATAATTCCAGTAGAATATGAAGAAAGTCGTGTTTGCGTTGGGTGTACTTTGCGGGCTTTCCCTGGGAGCGAATGCCCAGGGAAATGTAGAAAGTTACTTCAAGGAGAAGGCAATTCCGGTGAAGGATGTTAGCAACTTAGGAGGCTTCTTCGGGGATAGGGTAAGAAAGAATAAGGACGTTTATTTGAAACAGTTTCCTATTGATAATTACATGAACTTTGTAAAGAAGCAAGACCATGAGAAATGGGACTGGACCCAGGCCGAGCAGCACGGGAAGTGGATAGAATCCTCCATTTTTGCGGCCGCGGAAAGCGGAGACAAGGAGCTGCAGAAGAAAGTGGAGGAAATTTTCTCCCAGCTTATTGCCTTACAGGAGCCAGAAGGGTATGTTGGGCCTACCGCCAAGAAAGTGCGTACCCCAGAAAAACCCTTGAGGGGCATGGATCCCTACGAGCTCTACTTTGTGCAGCATGCCCTTATCTCCGTTACCGAGCAGCTCAATAATCCTAAAGGTCTGGATGCAGCCAAAAAGCTAGGGGATTACTTTGTGAAGTACATCGGTCCGGGCAAGGCGGAGTTCTGGCCTTCTCCTAAGTATCATTACCCTGAAAACGTGGGAAGGGAATTAGCGGGACAATCTTCTATTGCCGGGCACTCGGTACACTATGGCTGGGAAGGCTCCCTGCTTATTGACCCTATGTCCCGCCTGTACATGAAAACCGGAGATAAGAAATACCTTGACTGGTGCCTTTGGGTTGTTGAGAACATGGACAAGTGGAGCGGTTTTGCCTCCTACTCCAAGCTTGATGCCGTGGCCGAAGGAAAGATTGGCGTAGATGAATTGCAGCCTTTTGTCCACTCACACACGTTCCAGATGAACTTCTTAGGTTTCCTGAACCTGTACAGGATCACCGGTGATGAATCTTACCTGAGAAAGGTGAAAGGTGCCTGGGAGGATATCGCCCGCCGCCAGATGTATATCACAGGGGGGGTGAGTGTCGCGGAGCACTATGAAAAAGGGTTTATCAAACCTTTGAGCGGCCACATTGTGGAGACGTGTGCTACCATGTCATGGATGCAGTTAACCCAGTACCTGCTGGAACTTACCGGCGAGCCTAAGTATGCAGATGCCATGGAGAAATTAACCTGGAACCACGTTTTCGCGGCCCAAAGTCAGGATGGGGCATCTTGCAGATACCACACTCCGCCAAACGGTGTGAAACCTCAGGGTTATTTCAGAAGACCTGACTGCTGTACTGCCAGTGGCGGAAGAATTCTTGCCATGATGCCTTCCTTTATTTACGCCGGCAGGGAGAAAGATATCTTCATCAACCAGTTTGTACAATCCACTGCCAATTTCAGATCTGTTTTAAACAAAGATGTGACCATTACCCAGAACACTTCTTATCCTGAAACTGAGAATGTAAACATTGTGGTTAACACTCCGCAGAAGTCAAACTTCAAACTAAACCTCCGTATTCCGGCCTGGGCTAAAAACGCAACTGTAAAACTGAATGGCAAAACCATTTCAGGCGTTACTCCCGGCCAGTACACCGTACTGGAAAGGGAGTGGAAGGACGGGGACAAAGTAGAGGTCAAACTGCCGATGGAGTTGAAATGGGTGGAGCATGACAATTTCATGAAAGTATCTACCAGAAAACTACCGGGTGGGGAGATTATGTATGAGGGTACTGCCGATCAGCAAAATGCACCTTACGCCTTGATGAGAGGGCCGGTAGTATACATGGTGGATAACGTGTGGCTGGACGAAAAGCGTTCTGATTATCCCAAGGATGTAGCGGCAGACGTGAAAGTACTTGTTACGGATAAACCTAAATACGAAACGGTTAGATTAAACGACGGCAATGTTCTCTTTGGGCCGGCCTTCAAAGTACCGGCAATGGTGAAGGGGGCCAAAGCTGAGGTGATCATGCTGCCCTTCTCCAATGTGGGTAAATGGTATAAAGACGAAGCGGATAAAGGGGATAAAAACGCCGCTAAGTATTCTTACGCTATCTGGCTAAACAAGGCAGAATAATCAGTCCTCCAAGTTTCAATTCGAGTGCTTTTTCTACCCTGGTGTTAGGTTTAACTGACGCCAGGGTAAATTTTTTTATGCTTATGACAGAAACTAAGCAATTGGCAAAAGCGATCATCTATACTAAGATAGACCAACAAGAACTACAAGTGGCCTTGGCCTTCTTGGGTTAAGGAGGAATGAAGTGCTTGCTCATACACGAGATTTCCAAGTATAAGTGAAGGATAAAGATTTTCCGCTACACCTGCCCAGGTCAGACAAGGCTACGGCGAGCGTGGTGAAGGATTGCCGCCTACATTAAAATTTGGTGGTCTTTGTCTAAAAAGAAGCAGATGGTGCTCTATCTTGATAACGGTATCTAGTTTCAAATCATGCCTCTGTTTGTGAGGCTTATCTCAGTATGTATAAACCACGCCAGAAAAACCTGATCAAAGGCTGCGTAAGTCTTTGTGTTGCTGTAAGTGTACTTGTCTCTGCGTGCTCTAAGCAAGCGGTTACCTCAGAATCTGCCGGTAAAAAGGAAAAAGGCTCGCAGGAAAAATACAGCGCCTACCTGTTTGCCTACTTCACCGGAAATGCCAAACAGGAAGAAGCCATTCGGTTTGCCATCAGTAATGACGGCTACAACTACAGAGCCTTAAACGGAAACCAACCTATAATTCCTTCGGCCCAGAACAGTTCCACTGGGGGCGTGCGTGACCCGCATATCTTGCGTGGGGCAGATGGCAAGACCTTTTATATGGTAGTGACTGATATGGTATCAGCCAACGGTTGGAGTTCTAACCGAGCCATGGTCTTGCTGAAATCAACCGATCTGGTCAACTGGACTTCCAGCGTGGTCAATATTCAGAAGCGTTTTCCGGGGAACGAGAAGCTGTTGCGGGTGTGGGCACCCCAAACCATTTATGATCCCCAGGCCAAGAAGTACCTAGTGTACTTCTCCATGAAACACGGTGATGATCCAGATAAAATCTACTACGCCTACGCCAACAAAGATTTCACAGATTTGGAAAGCGAGCCGAAGCAATTGTACTTCAGCCCTACCAATGGAGCAGCTATTGATGGCGACATTGTCTTCAAAGACGGCAAATACCACTTGTTCTTCAAAACCGAAGGGCAGGGCTCGGGCATCAAGATTGCCGTTTCTGATAAACTGACCGGAGGCTACGTGCTGCAAGACCGGTATGTGCAGCAGACCAAAGATCCGGTAGAAGGTGCTGGGGTTTTCAAACTGATCAATGAGCCGGGTTATATCCTGATGTATGACGTGTACACCAAAGGCAAGTACCAGTTCACCAAAACCACCGACCTGCAGAATTTCACCGTGGTAGACAATGAGGTGTCCATGAACTTCCACCCGCGCCACGGCACCGTCATTCCTATCACGGCCAAAGAATCTGAAGCATTGGTAAGCAAATGGATGAAAGCAGAAGATGTGCTCCGTTCCGCTAGCGCAAAGGAGCTGAAAAAGATAAACGTGGCACTTGATTCAGCTAAAAAGACGCTTTATTTACCAGTAGTGCCGGGCACCAACCTGAGTTCTTTCAATCCTGAATTTCAGACTTTTCCAGGGGTAAAAGTTTCCCGTTCTTCAGCCGATTTCACCAAAGGAGCAGTAAACTACACGGTGGAGATTAATGGACAAGCACCTCAGACCTTTGCTGTTACGGCCCGCGAAGACTACAACCCCGTGCTGCAAGGCTACTACGCTGATCCAGATATAATCTACTCTGAGAAAACCGGCAAGTATTACATATATCCCACCAGTGACGGATTCAACGGCTGGTCTGGGACTTATTTCAAAACCTTTTCATCTGATGATCTGGTGAACTGGAAAGATGAAGGAGTGATTCTTGATTTGCCCAAAGACGTGAGCTGGGGGAATCGAAATGCCTGGGCTCCGGCTATTATCGAAAAGAAAATAAACGGCCAGTACAAGTACTTCTACTATTTCACGGCCGCCCAGAAGATTGGGGTAGCCGTTTCAGACAATCCTACCGGTCCTTTCGTGGATTCAGGGAAGCCTCTGGTTGACAAATTCCCTCCGGGAGTGAAAGGCGGCCAGCAGATTGACCCAGATGTGTTTACTGATCCAAAGACCGGCAAAAGCTATCTCTACTGGGGGAACGGCTACATGGGCGGTGCTGAACTGAACGAAGACATGGTGTCTCTCAAGCCTGAAACCATCAAAGTACTAACGCCAGACAAGACCTTCCGGGAAGGAACCCATGTCTTTTTTAGAAACGGAACCTATTACGTGCTCTGGTCTGAAGACGACACCCGTAGCGAGAACTACCGGGTACGGTACGGAACGGCCACTTCGCCCTTGGGCAACATCACCATTCCGGCCAATAACCTGGTCATCGCCAAAGATCCGGCTTCCGGTATTTACGGCACCGGCCATAACTCCGTTATTCAGGTGCCAGGGAAAGATGAGTGGTACATTGTCTACCATCGGTTCAATTATCCCAAAGGAATAACCATGGGCGATGCCGCAGGCTTTAACCGCGAGGTTTCTATTGATAAGATGGAATTCAACCCAGATGGTACCATCAAACAGGTAAAACCTACCCATGAAGGAATCAAACCTGTTAAGTAGTACCACTTGCTTTATCAGTTTACTTGTTTGGGTTATTTTAACAAAAGTTTGATGAAAACTACCAACTTTTCCCCGCCCAACGGGCTCGGTGCAGTGGAGCGCCGCGCCAGAAAGGAAGCCTAAAAGTTGACGAAGCAATGAGCTTAGAGAGGAAGTTTTAAGAAAATGGGCGTCACGGCAGTGGCTCAGAAATCATATTGTCATATGAAAAAGTTTGTTGTGCTTTCGGGCCTTGTTTTGGGGGCCGCCTTGTTTCAATCTGCTTCGGCAGGTGTTGGTAAGAAAATGAACGAGCCGGACTCTGTGTATCTTTTTTCTTACGGCACTACTAAGAACGGGGGCCGGAATGGGCTGCATTTCGCCTGGAGTCGCGACAAGGAAAAATGGCACAGCATTGGGAACGACTTCGGTTTCGTGAAATCAGATTATGGACGTTGGGGTGCAGAGAAGCGGATGCACACACCATTCGTGTTTAGGGGACCTAACGGGGTTTGGCAAGGCGTTTGGAGCCTGAACGACCGGGAACAGGTCTTTGCGCATTCGGCCTCCTCAGACCTGGTGTATTGGGGAAGGCAAAGCTACCCTTTTGTGCAGGCAGGAAGTAATGTGCTACAACCGGTAGTTCAGTATGACGCTTCATCGGCCAATTACGCGATCACTTATGTAGACTCATCCGGCAAGTATTACAGAGTCACCACCAAAGATTTTAAGGCTTTCTCGCCTGCGGTGGAAGTGCCCGCAAGCCAATATCGTAACAACAGCCTAAAGGTAGACTTGCCAGATGGCGAAGCCATGGGGCAGTTACACCGCGTAGCTTGGTCAGATGTGGACAGATTGGTGAAAACCTATGAACTGAAGCAATACAAGAACAGCCAGTATAGTGAAACCACGGCGCAAGATGCCCAGCGTTTTGCGGGACTTAAACCAGTAGAGGCAAAAATATCCATTGAAGCCGCTAAGGCGAAACCCATCAGTGATTTGCTGGTTGGTGTTTTCTTTGAGGACCTCAATTATGCAGCTGATGGTGGGTTATATGCAGAACTGGTCCAGAACCGTGGCTTTGAATATGCTCCCAGTGACAAGGAAGGAAATGACAAGAACTGGAACAGCACTCACTCCTGGTCTTTAAAAGGAAATAACACCGACTTCACTATTGGAACGGCCGCTCCGTTGCACCCCAACAACCCGCACTACGCAGTCTTGCACACCAATGCGCCCGGGGCCGCGCTGATTAACACCGGTTTTGACGGAATCACTGTTAAAAAAGGGGAGCGCTATAACTTCTCTGTTTTTACCAAACAGTTACAAGGGAGAAATGGCAAACTAGAGGTGCGTCTGATCAGCGAAAAGGCGGGTGTGCTGGCAAAAGCTACCTTCAACGCTTCTTCAGGCAATTGGAAGCAAGTGACCGGGGTGCTTACTCCGTCAAGTACTGCCTCTGATGCCAGATTAGAGGTTCAGCCGCTCACTACCGGTCAGGTGGCATTGGATATGGTTTCGTTGTTCCCCCATAACACTTTCAAAGGTAGAAAGAATGGCCTGCGGACCGACCTGGCACAGACCATTGCCGACCTGAAACCTCGTTTTGTCAGGTTTCCGGGCGGCTGCGTGGCGCATGGTGACGGCCTTGAGAACATCTACCATTGGAAGAATACCGTTGGGCCGTTAGAGACCCGTAAACCCCAACGCAACCTTTGGGGCTATCACCAGTCCATGGGGTTAGGCTATTTTGAATACTTCCAGTTCTGCGAAGACATTGGAGCAGAGCCGGTGCCCGTAGTGGCGGCCGGAGTGCCCTGCCAGAACTCCGGCAGTAGTCCTAGGGGCGGTGGCCAACAGGGTGGCATCCCGATGGAGGACATGGACGAATACGTGCAAGAGGTTTTGGATCTGGTGGAGTACGCCAACGGCAGCGTGAACACCAAATGGGGCAAGAAACGGGCAGAGGCCGGACATCCCAAACCATTCAACCTCAAGTATATTGGCATTGGAAATGAAGACCTGATCACTGATGTATTTGAGGAGCGCTTTGCGATGATCTACAAGGCCATGAAAGAGAAGCACCCAGAGATTACCGTTATAGGAACCGTAGGGCCATTTTCTGAAGGAACAGACTACGTGGAAGGCTGGAATATAGCAAACAAGATGGGCTTAGAGATGGTAGATGAACATTATTACCAACCGCCGGGCTGGTTCATTCACAACCAAGACTACTATGACCGGTATGACCGTAACAAAGCAAAGGTGTACCTGGGTGAGTACGCCGCCCATTTGCCCGGCAGGCCCAACAACCTGGAGACTGCGCTGGCCGAGGCGCTGTACCTGACATCTGTGGAGCGGAACGGCGACGTGGTGCACATGACTTCCTACGCACCTTTGCTGGCCAAAGAGGGGCACACCCAATGGAATCCAGACCTTATCTATTTCAACAACTCTGAGGTAAAGCCTACGGTGGGCTATGAGGTGCAGAAACTGTTCGGGCAGAACTCCGGCACAACGTACCTGCCCAGCACCATCAGCCTGTCTAACAGCCAAGAAGCGGTAACCAAACGGGTGGCAGTGTCGGTGGTCAGAGATGCAAAAAGCAAAGATGTCATCATCAAACTAGTTAATTTGCTACCGGTTCCCGTGAACTCTACGGTAGACCTGAAAGGAGTAGGAGTTACAGGCGATAAAGGAGTGAAAACTGTCCTGCAGGGCAAGCCCACGGATAAACTGCTGAAGCCGGTGGAAACCACGTTGGCAATGTCTGACCTTGCAAAAATGGAGCTTCCGGCGTATTCCTGTACCATCGTTAGGTTAAAAGGCAAATAACAGGTTTCCCTGTTTGTACATTATCTGTCTAGTGGGAACAATCAATGAATCAAGGGCTTATAGCCTTTAGTCATTGAGTAATATCTAAGAACCAAACGAACTACTCTCACAATTTATGAATCAAATAATGAGTATGAGTTACAAAACATTCTCGTTTGCGGCATTGGCGTTGAGCTGTCTTCTGACCAGCGAAGTGACTGCGCAAACTACTTCCAAACCCAGAACCTTTACCATAAAAGCAGACCAGGCTTACGCCGAGATTGCCCCCACCATGTATGGGCTCTTCTTTGAAGACATCAACCTGGGTGCCGATGGAGGCGTGTATGCTGAGTTGGTGAAGAATCGTTCCTTTGAGTTTGAAACGCCCCTTATGGGCTGGAAAGAGATAAAGAAAGACCAAGCCAATGGGAATATTCTGGTACTTAACACTGGTATTGAAGACAAGGCAAACCCAAGGTTTATCCGGCTCACGGCTAAGAAAGAAAACAGCGGCTACGGTATTGCCAATGAAGGCTTCCGGGGCATGGGTATTAAACAAGGAGAGCAGTACAACTTCACAGTGTTGGCGCGGGTGCCGGGGAATACTGGCGTGCCGCTTACGGTGAAACTGGTGAATGCCAAAGGCGATGAACTTGGGTCAGGGAAGATATCGCCGGTAGGCAATGAGTGGAAACAATATGCGGTAAGCCTCACCGCCAAGGCTACCGATGCCAAAGCGCAATTACAGCTATTGCCAGAAACTGCGGGTGTGGTGGACCTGGATATGATTTCCTTGTTTCCCAAAAACACCTGGAAACAACGCCCCAACGGAATGCGGGCCGACATGGTGCAGTTGTTAGCAGATATGAAACCAGGCTTTCTGCGCTTCCCGGGAGGCTGCATTGTGGAAGGCCGTACCCTGGATAACCGATATCAATGGAAGAAAACCATCGGCCCGGTGGCCGAGCGGGAAACCATGATCAACCGCTGGAACACCGAGTTTCAGCACCGGCATACACCAGATTACTTTCAGACCTTCGGGCTGGGTTTTTTTGAGTATTTCCAGTTAGCCGAAGACATTGGGGCGGCGCCGCTGCCTATCCTCAACTGCGGCATGGCCTGCCAGTACAACACCGGTGAGGTAGTACCCTTGGACCAGTTGGACCCGTTCATTCAGGATGCTCTGGATTTAATAGAGTTCGCGAATGGCTCAGCTGAAACAGAATGGGGCAAAGTGCGGGCGCAGATGGGGCATCCTGCCCCTTTTAACCTGAAGTTCCTGGGAGTGGGAAATGAGCAGTGGGGACCACAGTATGTGGAGCGTTACCAGTTGTTTGCCAAGGCACTCAAGGCGAAGTACCCGGAAGTACAACTCATCTCCTCGGTGGGACCATCCCCAGACGGAGCCGAATTCAATTACCTGAGCCAGGCCATGCGGGAACTGAAAGCAGATCTGGTAGATGAACATTACTACCGGTCACCGGAGTGGTTTTTGCAGAACGCCACGCGCTATGATAGCTATGACCGCCAAGGACCAAAGGTGTTTGCGGGAGAGTACGCGGCGCACGCCACCGGCATAGACAGGAACGTGCGGGACAAGAATATCTGGAAGGCGGCATTATCTGAGGCAGCCTTTATGACTGGCCTAGAACGTAACGCCGATGTGGTGAAGATGGCTTCCTACGCGCCGTTGTTTGCTCACGCGGAAGGCTGGCAATGGAACCCCGATCTGATCTGGATTGACAACCTGCGCATCTACGGAACGCCCAACTATTATGTGCAGAAACTCTTCGCCACCAACAAGGGAACGCACGTGGTGCCCATGCTACTTGACAACCAGAAAGTGACCGGTCAAGATGGTTTGTACGCTTCGGCAGCCTTGGATAAGGCTAGCAAAGAACTAATCCTGAAAGTAGTCAACACCACTGACAAAACGGTAACCGGTGACTTTGCCCTGGAAGGCGTGAACGTGAAAGCCAAAGGAACCTTGTTGAAACTCAGCAGTCCTAAATTGGATCAGACCAACTCCTTTGAGAACCCTACGGCTGTTAGCCCAGTACAGGAACCCATTCAGGTAAAAAACAAGAAGGTGAAGTTGAACATGGCGCCGTACTCTGTGAACGTAATCAAAGTGAAAACTTCCTAGTGGGCTTTCTCCATTGTTTTTGGCTTGTTTTTACCAAAGCAGGTTAAAAACAAAGCAGGGGAGAAAGCTTCCTTCTACTGGATTTGGATTGGACATCAATTCAAAAGGTGTTTAGGGCTGTTTTAGCAAAAGCAGCTCCTAAACACCTTTTCTGATTACAAAAGCAGCAGATCAAATTATTCCAGCACAATGGTCATAATGGACCTTGCCGGTAAGTGAATGCCGTTCTTCAGCTTCTGCGCAGGAAGCGCTTTTAGGTTGTCTTCTTTGTTGGCGGTAGTAAGAAAACTGTGGTAAGTTTTTGGCCTTTTCACATTCTGAAGCTTCAAGGCCAGGTTTTGCACTTCCGCTGAATAGTTAATGGCCACTACTACAGTTCTGCCTTTGTCGTCAGCGTAGGCAGAGACCATCAGGGTTTGGGCTTCTTCCATAGAAGTTAGGTTGTCACTTCTGTCTAATTGCAGGCGGTGCATGCCGGGGCGTATAAAGCGACTGTAATGGCCCAAGGCCCACAGGTTCTTGGTGTCTTGAAAGTTGCCGTCGGTGTGGGTGGCGTTGGGTTGCAGCGCGATCAGGTAATAGCGGGTATTGAAATCGGCGGGGCCGGGCTCATAGGCATTCCAGTATTGCCACGCCGTTGCGTTGGCTACGGTAAGGTCCTGGTGGATGATCTTGGCTAGGAAAAGGCCACAATCCATGGCGTTGCGCCTGCCTTTAACACCATCTCTGAAGCCATCACCTAACATAGAGTACTCAGACTGCCAAAAGTTCACGCCGTGCTGCTTAGAGGTTTCGGAGACCTTGTTCCTGATCGCGATGATAGCACTGTCACCAGAATCTGTGAAGTAGCTGTGCCCGGCCACTAGTTTGGGAACATGACTAAGCTTGCCCATGTAATTGCGGCTCTTAGGGTCAAAGAACTGCGGTACTTGGCGAGAACTGGTGCCAGAACCTTCGTATAGGTAGGTAAGCATGGCTGCTTCAGGCAACAGTATCTTAGAAGCTAGTTGCTTTTGCTCTAATGACGTGTTCAGCGCCTGCACTACTTTGAAAATCTCTTCATTGCGCCAGGGTGTTCCTTCCTGCTTGGCTTCCCCAATCTTACCGGTCCAGTCCCACTGAGGTTCGTTCACCGGACTGATGTAATCAAAGGGCAAACCTTCCTGTTGAAAGTGTTTGCTTACCTCGGTTAGGAAATCGGTGAAAGCCTCGTATTTGTCTGCTCTTAAGTTTGAGGAAAAGTCTTTCTCCGTTTTAAAGCCCCGGTTGTTTTGGGTGAACTGCACGGGCGGCGTATTGGAGAAGGCAATCAATTTCTCTACGCCATATTCTTTCGCTTTGCGCATAAACCAGACATATCCGGCTTGTTTGCTCCAGTCATAAGTGCCATCGGGGCGCAGGAAGCTTTCCACCCGGTGGTGTACGTCTTTGATGCCGCTGCTATCGCCTTGCTCCGTGGTACCGCCGCCAATGTTGAAGCGCCAAGCTGATAAACCTATTCCTTTGGGATTGCTGTTTGTGTCCAACTCCTTACTGAACAGCATCTCGGCAATGCGTTCCTTCTTTTCCTGGGGCCAATGCTTGCCTATGCCTTCTGAGAACCAAGCACCAGAAGCCCCGAAATTATCTATGGTTTGGGCTTTTTTGTGCGCATCAAGGGTGATAACCACTGGGGTAGGAGACTCCCTTTTCTTTTGTGCCAGGCCGGGAAGCGAAGAGACGGTGAGCAGTAGTATTGCTGCAGTTTTGGAAAAAGAGGTTAGATTCATAAGGGTTGATTTTGGTGGTGGAGGAGAATGCGGTTTTATGGTAGAACACAAAAAGAAAAGCAAGGCTCCCAAAGAGAAGCCCTGCTTTCTGGTGATTATGACAAAGCTGTTACTTGCCTTTTCAAATCATAATTTTAATTGTAACCTGGGTTCTGTTCCAGCACAGCGTCCTTGTTCAAGTCTATCTCATTTCTAGGGATAGGCATTAAAAGGTGCGTTTGAGATAGCCCCACAATAGGGTTTACCGGAGGATTGCCGTTTAACCGCTTGGCTCTATCTACCAACGTTTTGGTACGCATGAGTGTTAAGCGGCGGTTTTCCTCTCCTATCAATTCCCTTACTCTTTCATCTAAGATAAAGTCAAGCGTTATGTCTGCTGCTGTAACAAGTGGGGCATGTGCCCTTTCTCTTAAAACATTGATTGAGGCCGCGGCTTCTGACATTTTGCCTTGTTTGAACTGAGCCTCGGCGCGTAAGAGGTAGGTCTCTCCCAATCGCATCAGGATAAAATCCTTCCACATCCCGAAACCAAATACATCCTGTGGGTCAAAGTGGCCCCATTTGGTGATATATGGATTGATGATGAACAAGGTATCAGGCCCTGTATACGGCACTTTCTTCTTGTAATCCACATAGGTTGGGTCGTTGTACCAGAATTCCCGACGGATGTTGTACTTAGAATTACGCATGTCATTGGCAGGATACAAACCATATAATACCCAGTTGTTTAACCGGATTCTAGCTACTCCTCTTCCACCTAAGGAATCAGCGGCCAGCATGCCTCTTCTGCTATGGTAAGATGCTTGCCAAATACGGCGTTGTTGCGGGTTGCCGGTCATGCCACCTGGGACATCTCTGGGGTTTTCAGCTTCCATTACCCAGATACCTTCAGTGTTACCTTGGTTTCTGCGCTGGTTGCCAGGTATAAACATATCTGAGAATGGATCTCCTGGCTGGTTTGCCTTTACCCCGTAGCGGGCTTTGATAAGACTGAATTTACCGCTGTTGATGACATTATTTGCCTGAACCTCTGCTTCGGCGTTTTTGCCCATTCTTAGGTATGCTTCAGACAAAAGTTGGTTAGCCATGTGTTTGTTTGCTCTTGCCAATGATTTGGCCGCACCTATTTCTGGAAGATTCTCAGAGGCAAACAAGAGATCTGCTTCAATCAATTTGTTCACTTCTTCTAACGGAGACCGAACAAAGTCTGTCTTTGGGGCACTGAGGGGTTCTGTTACCAGGGGAACTGCACCAAATGCCGTAGCCAAAAGGTTGTAGGCAAAGCCTCTGAAAAAGCGGGCCTCAGCATTAATCTTCTTTTTCTGATCTTCAGAGATACCAGTGAGAGCAGGATCCTCAATATTTTTAATGATGACATTGGTGTTGTTCACCATTACATAGGCCCATCTCCAGGTGTCTGCTGCAGCTCTGTCTAAAGGGGTTAAAGTAGCATAGTTTACATAGGGAAGTTCAATTCCCTGCGGCTGCACTGCCCAGGTGATATCTGTTCCAACTTGCCAAACTGCCGGCCAGCCCTGTGCATCACTCATAGAATAAAAGGTGCTTTGATGGTTGTAGAGGCCAATCAAAGAAGCTTCTAAACCGGCAGGGTCATTCAAGGTGGAGGGGGAGTAGGAACTCAGAACCTCTTCCTCCAGAAAGGATTTATCACAGGCGGTAAACGTCTGTAGGCTTATACAAGCGCCAATAATAACTTTTATATACTTGTTCATGGTAATTAGTTTTTGGGTATTAAAGAGTGAGGTTCAGGCCAAACGAGAAAGCTCTTGTGAGTGGATAGTTATTTACCCAGTCTCCTGATCCTCTGGAAGAGTGGTTGTTTTCTGGATCCCAGCCTATCCAATCTGTGAAAGTGTGAAGGTTTCTGCCTGCTACATACAAGGTCAGGTTGCTAAGTTTATACTTTTCCAGAAGAGCACTAGGCACGGTATAACTTAACCGTACATCTTTGATGCGTACGTAACTGTTGTCTCTGGCAAAGTTGTAGCCTCTTGGGTTTCTATAGCTTAATGATGGCCATTCATTGCTCATGTTTTCAGGAGTCCAGTAACCTACAGCGGCAGGTATGTTTCTCTTGCCCGCTTCATCTCCGTAGTAAATATCAGGGTTGCCTTTGAGAGACCCTTGCGAGGTTTGCAGGAATACGCTAAGGTGGAAATTACCGTAGTGGAAAGTGTTGGTGAGACCTCCGTACCACTTAGGCTGGGTTGACCCTATATAGGTTCGGTCATTATCATTGATAACACCGTCACCGTTGATATCCTCAAATTTGATGTCACCTGGTTTAGCGGTTGGGTCAGTCTTGGAGTTGTCTTCCCCTGCCTGCCAAATCCCTACCATCCGGTAGTTGTAGATGGCTCCAATGGGTCTGCCAATCAGCCAGCCGTTGGCAAGGTCATCTTTTTTCTCGCCATACAGACTCACAATCTGGTTTTTATTAGAGGAGATATTGAAGTTGGTTTCCCATCTGAATTTACCGGCATCCATGTTGATGGTGTTCAAGGTAAATTCAATACCACGGTTTTCCAGTTCACCTAAGTTGTCCCATATTCTGGAATACCCAGAGATAACCGGGATGTTTCTTTGCACTAAGAGGTCTTCGGTGCGAGATTGGTAAACTTCTAAGGTACCATTGATTCTGTTCTGGAAGAACCCGAAGTCAACGCCCAAGTTAGTAGAAGTGGTGGTTTCCCAGTTCAGGTTAGCATTTCCCAACGCTGAAGCGAGAACCCCAATGGAACTTACTCCTCCAAAAGGGATTCGCACAGGGTTGGCAAGTGTGAAGGTCTGAAACGGAGCAACTGCCTGGTTTCCTGCCTTACCATGGGAGATCCTAAGCTTTAACTGGTTGACAAAGCTAACATTCTGAAAAAAGCTTTCATTGGCTATGTTCCAGCCCAAGGCTATAGAAGGGAACACCGCATGTTTATCTGTGTTCGCCCCAAAAGCTGAGTATCCGTCCCTTCTGGCCGTAACTGTTAATAGATAACGGCTGTCATACGAGTAATTGATCCTGCCCATTTGAGAAACCAAGGCATATCTGTCTCCAAAGGAGGAAGACGTTCTATTTGCACCTGCCCCAAGGTTATAGTAGGATAACTCGTCATTGATAAAAGTATTGGCTGAAGCGCCGGAAGAAGTGTATTTATTCTCCTGGGCACTGTACAAACCGGTAAAATCTACGTGGTGTTTGTCCCAGTCTTTGTTGTAGGAAAGAATATTTTCCACTACCCAGCTTTGGGTTTCATTGTTGTTGGCGTAGGCCGAACCCACCAGGTCATTGGCTTGACGGCCTGTGTATCCCGCCTGTCTTCCAATTGTATAGACAGAGGAGGCGTTCAACCGGTATTTTAGTCCTTTCACAAAGCTTGGTGACACCTCTGCATAGACGTTGCCGTTCAGGTTTTTACTTCTATCTACTCTATCTGTCACTAACCCCAAAAGCGGATTCGCGAACAATAATTCAGGGAACATTGGATAGATTTCGTAATTACCCAAAGCATTGGTAGGTACTGAGTAAGGACTCATGGCAGTAGCGTTAAGTAGGTTGGCCCTGCCCCCGTCAGAGTTCTTGTCAGCGAAAAACAAGGAGGTTCCTACTTTCAAATAGTTGGTAATGGTGGCATCCAAGTTGGCCCTGATACTTCCCCGCGTAAATTGATATCCTTTCACTACCCCGGTCTGGTTGAGATAGCCACCACCTAAATAGTATTGGATGTTCTCAGATCCACCAGCTACACTAAGGTTATGTTCCTGGATTTTGCCGGTTTGGGTAGCCTCATCTAACCAGTCGGTAGTCAAACCTGCGTTATAGGCATCTACCTCCCTGTTATTTGGTAAAATCTGGGTCTGGGTTAGCTTTTGGGCAATCATGTAATCTTTGTACTTCTGTACATAGGCATCTGGTGACATGGGTTCCAGTTTGTTGGCAAGGCCTTCTACCCCGTAGTACCCGCTATAACTTACCCTTGGTTTGCCGGTGGCTCCGCGTTTGGTCGTGATCAGGATAACGCCGTTTGCCCCGCGGGTACCATAAATCGCTACTGACGAAGCATCTTTTAATACTTCTATGGATGCAATGTCATTTGGGTTAAGATCATTGATTGCCCCAAAAAATGGAACCCCATCCACTACCAGAAAGGGGCTGGTGTTGGCGCTAAGTGAGTTAATGCCCCTTACCCGCACAGTTCCAGAACTACCTGGCACAGACGAGCCCTGTGAGATGCTGAGGCCTGCGGTTGTTCCTTGTATGGCTTGAGTGATGTCTGTAACAGGCAGGTTAGTAAGCCTATCTTTGGGAATGGAAGCTACAGACCCGGTAATATCAGACCGTTTCTGCGTACCGTACCCCACCACTACTACTTCATCCAAGGCTTTGGCATCAGTTCCTAGTTGCACATCAATAGTATTTCTGTTGTTGATGGGAACTTCTTGTGGAAGAAAGCCCAGGTAAGAGAAAACCAACGTGCCAGTGCCACTAGGGACGTTTATGGTATACGCCCCATTGATGTCTGTAGGAGCCGCAGTGGTAGTCCCTTTCAGCAGGACGGTCACGCCGGGAAGACCTGAACCGGTATCATCGGTCACCTTGCCATGCACGGTAATGCTTTGGGCAAAAGCCGTAGACATGGCTAGTAGATAAATGGGGATAAAGAGAAGGTACTTTCCCCCTTTTTGTAATAAGTGTTTCATGTTTTTCTTCATAAAGGTTATCAAGCAGTAATAAGTGGGGTTATTGATTACTAATTAATGTACATGTTGAAACAGATAGGATGGCACAAAGGCCAACTTCTGAATCCGAGACATAGAATGTGGGTTTAACCTGCTGCCATAGGCCAATGTATTAACTAGGTATGATTTTGATGATAGAGATACACCTAGCCGTTTTTAGACAGATTTTGCTAAATATTTATTCACTCACACATTCGCGCAGAAAGAGATACAAAACGAGTAGAGTGCGGACATTTTTAAGTGAAAAGGCAAAGACCCAGGAGGTGATTCAATGGTGATGTCCATGAGTGATACCTGATACAGCAGGATGGTTTAGTAGCGAAAGACCTATAATTTCAATATCAAATGGCCTCTGGTCCCGCAGAATGCATGATTGTTAGCTCAGGAAATTATAGGTTTTAATAACCTTTCCTTACACTAATTTTCTGGATATCCATGTGCAATAAGAGGTAGAAAGTCAGTCTTATTTTAAAAACAGCTCAGAATCAAAGGACTGCTATGAAGACCTGGCTAGGTTGTAGACTGATCAATCAAATGAACGCCTGACGTGTGGCAAAGAAGAGATTTAGCCTGAAGCAAAGGAAGTGCAACATTAACCCGAAAGTAAATTGTACTACATGAACACACCGCTTATCAAGGTCATTTGGTCCAGTACAAAGAAATTTACCCTGAGCGTAGCCATGACAGTGGGCCTTCTAAGTTGCAGCGCGTCTGACAATACCACCGGCTTTAGCAGCAGTTTTGGGAAAATAGACCGGAAAGCGTTGGTGACCCGGCACAACGTGGCGCTGACCCGGCCGGACACCTTGGCCTCCCTCTCGGTGGGGAACGGCGACTTCGCGTATACCGTGGATGTGTCGGGTCTGCAGAGCTTCCCGGAGGTTTATGAGAGGGGAGTGTCACTGGGTACGCAGTCGCAGTGGGGGTGGCACGTGATCCCCACGGACCAGGAGTACACCATTCAGGATGTGGCCCGCTACGATACCGCCGCAAACGGCAAAGTGATTCCGTTTCCGGTGCAGCACAAAGGGACCGGCCGCAAGGTAGATGCCATGAACTGGCTCCGGACGAATCCGCACCGGCTGCATTTGGGCGTGGTGGGATTGGTACTGTTGAAAGAAAACGGCCAGCAGGTACAGATACAGGATTTACAGCAGGTGCAGCAGAAATTGGATCTCTGGACCGGAAAGATTAAAAGCAAATATGAAATAGAAGGGGTTACGGTAACGGTGGAACTGTACGGGCACCAGGAGCAGGACGGCATCTCGGCCCGGGTCACCTCACCCCTTATCAGCAAGGGCAGGCTGAGAGTATCGTTGAAGTTCCCGTACGGGGCCACCTGCCATGTTTGCCCGGGCTACGACTGGCAGAGCCAGGACAAGCACACCACCACACTCGTCCGTTCCGAGGCGAATAACAACCAGGTGCAGTTAACGCGCCAGCTGGATTCTACCGTTTACTACACCAGTGTGCAATGGAAGGAAGACGGGCAATTCAACGAGAAACAGAAACATACCTTTGAGCTGGTGCCTTCAACTAAAGAAGGAAGCCTTGAGTTCAGTGTGCTGTTCACGCAGCGGCAAGCCAGAAATATCCCAGATTTCAAAGAAACGCAGGCCAGCAGCGAAGGCGAATGGAAAAAGTTCTGGACCGAAGGCGGCGCGATTGATTTCTCCGGGTCCACCGATCCTCGGGCTAAAGAACTGGAGCGCCGCGTGGTGCTGTCGCAGTACCTAACCAAGATCCAGTGCACCGGAGACTTGCCGCCGCAGGAAACCGGCTTGACGTTTAACAGCTGGTACGGCAAACCGCACCTGGAAATGCACTGGTGGCACGGCGTGCACTTCGCCCTCTGGAACCGCCTGGGGCTGCTGGAGAAAAGCCTGCCCTGGTATACCAAAGTGATGGACAAAGCCAGGGCCACGGCCAAATGGCAAGGGTACGATGGCGTACGGTGGCAGAAAATGACCGATCCCAACGGCAACGAAAGTCCGTCCAGCGTGGGGCCATACCTGGTTTGGCAGCAGCCGCACATCATCTATTTCGCGGAGTTGGTGTACCGCCAGAACCCTACCAAAGAAACGCTGGAGAAATACCAGAACCTGGTGTTTGAGACGGCTACGTTTATGGCCTCTTTTCCAACATACAGCCAGAAAGACCAGAAGTACCACCTGGCTGCACCCATCATTCCGGCGCAGGAACTGTTCCCGGCCAGGGAAACCAATGACCCTCCGTTTGAACTGGCCTATTGGCATTTTGGCCTCAGTACGGCGCAGGAGTGGCGCAAGCGCATGGGCCTGCCCGCCGACAAGAAGTGGCAGAACGTGCTTGATAAACTGGCCCCGCTGGCGATAAAAGATGGTTTGTACTTGCCAAGTGCCACCCATCCGCAGGCCTATACCAATGATTTCTACCGCCGTGATCACCCGGCGGTAGTAGGTGCCTACGGGTACCTGCCCCTCAGCCATAAGCTTGACACAACCATCATGGCGAACACCTACCGGGAGATCCTGGACAAATGGCAATGGGACACCACCTGGGGCTGGGATTATCCGCTCATGGCCATGAGCGCCGCCCGTCTTAACTTACCGGAGAAAGCGGTAGATGCCTTGTTTATGGACGTGCAGAAAAACACGTACCTGCCCAATGGCCATAACTACCAGGACGAACGCCTGCGCATCTATCTTCCCGGTAACGGAGGGTTGCTCACCGCAGTCGCCATGATGGCCGCCGGCTGGGATGGGGCCCCAAACCGACCTACGCCTGGCTTCCCCAACAACGGCAAGTGGAAAGTAAGATGGGAGGGACTGCGTAAAATGCCTTAGATTCCTCTTTTCTAGAAACGAAGCTCCTGCCAGACGTACAGCTTAATTGCCCATCTGGCGTTAAACAAGTAACCAAAACACCATGAAACAAACGATCAAAAAATGCAAAGTTCTCTCTTACTTCTTCGTGCTTCTTGGCTTGGGTGCGCTACTAGAAAGCTGCGCGAGCAAAGCAGGGCAGAAAGAAGCGGAAAAAGATCCCTGGAAGGAAATGGAAAACCTACGGAAACAAATCAAAGCGCCCACCTTCCCTAACCGTGATTTCCTGATCACTAATTACGGCGCGGTGGAGGGCGGCAAGGTAAAGAGCACCGAAGCGTTCCGGAAAGCCATTGAAGCCTGCCATAAAAGCGGTGGGGGACGGGTGATTGTACCCACCGGTACTTTCCTGACCGGGGCCATCCATCTGAAAAGCAACGTGAACCTGCACCTGCAAGACAATGCCACCATCCTCTTCAGCCGCGACACCCTTGATTATCTGCCCGTGGTGTTCACCCGTTGGGAAGGCATGGAACTGATGAACTATTCGCCGTTTATCTATGCCTATGAGCAGGAGAATATTGCCATCACCGGCAACGGCACCCTGGACGGCAACTCTAACATGGAGTACTGGTGGCCTTGGTGCGGAGCTAAAAAATACGGCTGGAAAGAAGGCACGCCCAAGCAGACCCCAGACCGTACGCTGCTGCACGAACAGAACCACCAGGAACTAGACCCTACCAAGCGAATCTACGGGCCCGGGCATCGGCTGCGGCCGCAATTTGTGCAGCCGTACAAGTGCAAGAACGTGCTCATCAGCGGCGTGAAACTCATCAACTCGCCCATGTGGAACCTGCACCCGGTGCTGTGCGAGAACGTGACCATTGAGAACGTGAAGGTAGTAACGCTTGGCCCCAACAACGACGGCTGCGACCCCGAGTCCTGCAAAAATGTGCTCATCAAGAACTGCTACTTTGACACAGGAGACGACTGTATCGCTATTAAGTCGGGCCGCAATGAAGACGGAAGAAGAATTGGGAAACCCTCTGAAAACATCATCATTGAAGGCTGCGAAATGAAGGACGGGCACGGCGGCGTGGTAATTGGCAGCGAAATCTCAGGCGGGGCCCGCAACATTTACGCCATCAACTGCACCATGGACAGCCCCAACCTGGACCGCGTACTGCGCATCAAGACCAGTTCGCAACGGGGCGGCATCATAGAGAATGTGTTCATGAAAGACGTGAAGGTGGGTACCTACAAAGAGGCCGCCGTGAAATGCAACATGTTCTACGAAGAACCCGGCAACCACATGCCTACCATCCGGAATGTGCTGGTAGAAAACCTGTACGTAGAGAACGGCGGCAAATACGCCGTGATGGTGAAAGCCTATGAGCAGTCGCCGGTAGAAAATCTGCGGTTGGTGAACTGTGTGATTAATGGCGTAGACGAGCCGCTGAACGTGGACCACGTGAAAGGCATGAAGCTGGTCAATACCAAGATCAACGGCACAAGCTACAATTCCCAGAACGTGACAGCAGAAAATAAAGGACAATAGTTTACGGGTAGGTTGTAAGCAAGAAATCACCCGCAAAATGGCCTCCTTCAGTAAAAGATGATTCGTGTCTTTTTACTGGAGGAGGCCATTTTATTGAACGAACATGATGGAAGCTATTCTCTTGGTTGATGCCAGCATCCTTCCTTTTGGGCGTGCTTTCTCAAAAACAGCTGAGAAACACAGTACACCGTCTTTTAAGAAAGATAGTAAGTTGGTTCGCCTATTCATTTCTGAATGATCATTTCCCTACGTTGAAGCCTTCCCTTCGTTTATATTGCGTTTTCAAAAAGTGGTAGTGGTCTAAAAAGTATGATGGGATAAAAGCTGGCAGTGAAGTGTTCAAGATGA
>NZ_JBUDXA010000025.1:0-87530 GCF_054956755.1 Rufibacter sp. JT3400010
AGACCAGAAAAGATTTCTTTGTAACGAAATCAGCGTGTAACAGAAACTGCACGCTGCCGTTCTCTGCGAGTTTTATTGAGCGTTAGAAGCGTTATTGCTAGAAGATGCCTTGGATTTATCACCTCCAAAGGAACTGCCCAATCCTTTCACTGAGCTGGTAACGGTATCTGTCAGAGAGCGGCGTCTATCTTTGCCTATGGCCGCTATGGCTATTCCAGCACCCGCTGCGCCCAGAAGCGAATACAACACCTTCTTATTTCCGGTTAGGGATTTTACTTTGTTAAGGAGAGATACACCAGTGCTGTTGTTCGCCCCTTGGTTCCCTTTGTTCTTCTTGCCTTTGTTTTTATTCTTTGCCATTGCTTTGTTTTTTTAAGGTCGTGAAATCTAGTTGTTTCGGTTAATACGAGGGTGCCATGTGGTTTACCTCTTCCTGAAAACGTACGCCGCTCCTGTCTTTAAGTTGGCTTTGCAGGCAAGTTTTGTCTAAAAAGAAGATTAGCGCGCTGCCATTGCGGTATTTGTATAGGCATCTTCGGGCCCAAAAAACGGCTATGTATTTTCTATTGCCACTGGTTTGGCGGGCTTTTCTTCCTTCGGGGCTTTGTGCTTGGGCGAAGGCTTCGGCTTTTCTTCCGCGTCCTCATGGTGATGGGCCAGATGTTTAACTGCCGCTGTAATTCCATCCACTAAGTTCCCGGCTTTGTCTGGCCCTATGGCTTTGGCCAGCGCAATCCCCGCTCCGAAAGCGCCAAGTAGACCCAGCAATACGCGGTTGTCTTTGATGAACGGTTTCACCACTTTGTAAAAGGATTGGTGCTTCTTCCCTTTTTTCTTTTTCTTAGCCATTGCCTTTTTCTGATAAGAGAGGACCTGTAAAGTAGCTTCGCAGTTCTCTACGTGTACATGCTGCCTTGGTTATTTCCATCTCCTAAAGGGATCCCGAACATTTCTTCGGCAGATTCCTTAAATCCTGCAATCAATAGGAAAGAAGGTTGTACTTTAGCTTAATCCCAAAGCACCGTTCGTTCTAAAAACCCCTTTTGAGATAACCACATGCAAGACATTGTATTTCCGCTAGACTTTGAATTTAAGATTACCACCTTCTCCAATGATTTTATAGTGACGGATGCCAACGGCGAAACCATTAGCTATGTAAAACAGAAGCTGTTTAAGTTTGTGGAGGAAGTCAGTGTTTTCCAAGACCAGTCTCAAACTGAACTGCTGTACACCATCAAGGCCAATAAATGGATTGACTTCTCAGCGGCTTATGTCTTTACAGACAGCACCGGGCGGGAAATTGGGCGGGTAGCCCGTAAAGGTTGGGCCTCTCTCTGGAAAGCACACTACGAGGTGTATGACCAAAACCAGCAGCAGGACTTCACCATTAGAGAAGCAAATGCCTGGATCAAAGTTGGCGATGCCTTGCTGAGCGAAATACCATTAGTAGGAATTCTTAGCGGCTATTTCTTCAATCCATCTTACAACGTCCTTCGGCCCGACGGCACCCACATAGCCACCCTTCAAAAGCAAAGATCCTTCTTCGGACGGCGTTTTACCGTAACCCAGGAAAGCGCCTTTGAAAGGGGAGAAGGCGAGCGTATTATCCTTAGCTTGATGATGATGATCTTACTGGAAAGACGCCGGGGGTAAGCAACTAGATTCCAAACCGGTAACACAAAAGAGGCTCAGCAATCAATTGCTGGGGCTCTTTTGTTTCTTGCAGCTTAATACAAAAGCGATGATGAAATGGAAGTTCAATTTTCTATTTGCAATGGTTGTGACCCAAAACAAAAAGGCCTTTACAAGTAACTTGTAAAGGCTTTTTTGTTATTGTGGAGAATATCGGAGTCGAACCGATGACCTCTTGCATGCCATGCAAGCGCTCTAGCCAGCTGAGCTAATCCCCCGTTTTGATGTTACAAAAGTAAGGCGCATTTCAGAAACTACCAAATCTGCTGCAAAGAAATTCTGTTGTTAATTCTCTCTTTTAAAAGTAACGTGAGAGAAAGACAGTGAATGAGAGAGTTGAAAATGGAAAAGAGGAAATAAAAAAGGCGAACCAATGGTTCGCCTTTTTCTATAAGAGGGTAAGTTCTAGCTTATTGGAAGATGTAACGCAGACCAACTTGTCCTTGCCATCTAGACCCAAAGGAAGTAGACCAAACGTCTGTAGTTGGTTTGTTGAAAGTGAAAGTAGGCACGTTGTTCGCATCACGGGATACAAATCTTACCAACTCTACTGCAGCGTTGTTTACAAAGTAGCTACGGCCCCAATCTTTGTTGATGGCATTACCTACGTTGAATACATCCAGGGTCAATTGCAACGTGTGTTTCTTAGCACCTAAGTTAGCGAAAATATCCTGGGCGATACGCAGATCCAGACGGTGCGTCCAAGGAGTGCGGGCGCCGTTACGCTCTGTGTATTGACCTCTGCGTGAACGTAAGTAATCATCGTTCTCAATGAAAGCGTTCAGGTCAGTCCACTGTTGTGCCGGAGTGATCGTCACGGCATTCGCGCCGCTACCAACTACTAGGTTTGTGAAACGGATCTCATCAGCGGTACGCGGTACGTAAAGAAGGTCATTACCAGTGTTACCGTCAGAGTTCAAGTCTTGTGAGTACAGGTACGTGAACGGAGTGCCTGATTGTCCTTCATAGAACAAAGAGATAGAAGTGCTAAAGTTGTTCAACCAGTTCACAGTATAACCACCAGAAGCAATCACGCGGTGACGGATGTCAAAGCGGGAGTAAGACAACTCAGGATTGTTAGGATCTGTTACAATCTGGTTAAACTGCCAGTTAGATCTGGCGGTGCTGCTAGCGCCACTGTTCACATCTTTAGACTCACCGTAGGTATAGGCTACCATGGTGTTGATGCCGTTGTTGAAGTTCTTCTGTAACTGACCAGTCAAGGTGTAAGTATAGCCTCTGCTAGTGTTGTCAAGTAAGATCACGTTGGTAAACGCGTTGTTTACTCTTCTGCTAGCCGAAGCTGGGTACACTGGTCTGTTATCAGGTCCACCAAGGGTGCCTACCGGCGCTTTCAGGTTGATGTCTTTGTAAACAACGTCATTGAGCGTTTTAGAGTAGATACCTTCAACGGTAGCAATGATTCCCAATGGCAACACATAGTCAGCGGCCAGGTTGGTACGGAACGTTTGTGGGATTTTGAAATCGTCGGTTACCAAGTTGATCTCAGAAGTTGTACCCGCTTCACCTAAATCACGAATTTGGTCAATATCAGTAACGAATCTTCCGGTTCTGGTTTGGTTTTGTAAAAGCAGAGAGCTGAATGTAACACCGTTGTTGGTGAACTGGTTTGACAGCCACACAAATGGAACACGGCCAGTGAAGATACCGGTACCACCGCGTACTTGCAGGGTTTTGTCACCAAATACATCCCAGTTGAAACCAGCTCTAGGAGCCCATAGTAACTGACCGCTAGGAGTAGCATCGGTACGAAGGTCTGTATATTCAGGGAATGTCTCAAACGCTTGCTCTACGCTCAGGTTACGAACTGGTTTGTCTGGCATTACAGGCATATCTACCCGTAAACCTAAGGTAACGCGCAGGTTGTCTGTTACAGAGATCTCATCCTGGGCGTACAAGCCTAACTGCATGGCGTTGAATTTAGCGGCAGGATTTGGGTTGTTTTTGTCGGCAGAGTAAGTCTGCTCAATCTGGAAAGGTCTCTCGGCTAAGAAATCTGCCAGGCTGTTGAATTGGTAGTAACCGTTACCGTTGTTGATGAACAAGTTCCGGAATTTGAAGAACTCATTGTGCGTTCCGAAAGTGAAGGTGTGGTTTCCTTTGAAGAAGGTCAGGTTGTCTGTGAATTCGAAGATGTCCTGATCTAACTCATTGTAAGCCGAGCTACGCTCTGTACCAGCAGTGATAGTGTTGCTACCGCTGTTGTTGAAACGGATAGTTACTTGTGGGAACAGATCGCCTGGAGTACCGCGGGTGTCTCTGATTCTGGAATAGCCTACAATTAAGCTGTTTGAAAGATTCTCAGAGAAACGGCTTCTAAGTTCAGCTACGGTACTGTTGGTAGTGTTGTCGAACTGATACGCGTTGTTAGCGAAACGGAAGGTGCTGTTGGTACGGGTGATGTTGTCATCAAAAGCGGTCACATAGTTGTGGCGCAAGGTCAATTGGTGACGATCTGTAATGTTCCAGTCTAAACGGGCGAAGAATTTATCGCTTTCAGTACGACGATCCAAAGGACCGAAGCTGCCTGGGTCATAACCGTATTTGTTAATCAGGGTTTGGGAGATAGTTCTTACATCGGCTTCTGGCACAATAGAACCGGCTTCGCCCAGGTTATTCAAAAGAGGCTCTGAACGACGGGTGATCTCCCCGTTCAGGAAGAAGAACAGTTTGTCTTTCAAGATAGGACCACCAATTCTGAAACCAGTCTGGTAGTCTGAGAAATCAGCTGTCTTGGCATCAGTAATAGGGTCTTTGCCTACGGTTTTCTCGTTACGGCCGAATGCGTACACAGAACCCTCAAAGTTGTTTGTTCCGGAACGGGTTACGGCGTTGATTCCACCACCGGTGAAGTTACCGAATTTCACGTCGTAAGGAGCCAATACCACCTGGATCTGGTCAATCGCGTCCAGAGAGATAGGCTGGGTACCGGCTTGTCCGCCGGGAGTACCGCTACCGGCCAAACCGAACACGTCATTGTTCACCGCACCGTCAATGGTGATGTTGTTATAACGGTTGTTGGCACCACCAAGGGAGTTACCAGAGGCCTGAGGCGTTAGGCGGGTGAAGTCCTGTAAAGAACGGTTAAGTGTAGGAAGGCGCTCAATCTGCTCGCGAGACACGTTGGTGGCTGCACCAGTACGGTCAGCGTTGATAACCGCGTTACGGTCTGCTACTACCTGTACTTCAGAAAGACCTACCGCACTTTGAGAAAGGTTGAAGTCTAATCTAAGCGTCTGGCCAAGAGCCAGGGTCACATTCTCTCTTCTTTGTTCCTGATAACCTACGTACGTGGCCGTAATGGTGTAAGGACCACCTACACGCATGTTCTGTAGATTGTAACGGCCGTTGGCGTCTGCACTGGCGGCATACTGGGTGTTGGAAGGTGTGTGTACTGCCACAATGGTAGCACCAGCCAGGCCAGCCCCACTTGCGTCAGAAAGGACACCAGTCATAGAGGCGGTTGTTGTGCCCTGGCCCCAACTTAGGTGCATAGGCAAACACATCACCACGATGAGCATCAATCGGGTAATTAGGTTTTTCATAAAGGGTTTTTTTTGTGCAAAAGTAAAAAGGGTGAAAAGAAAAGCAGGTAAGGCTATTGTTAAGTTAACATTAAGCTTGTTAACAGAACTGCTGAGGAAGGAAATTGCAGAATCCCTATAGGATGTGAGCATTTTACGTGTGGTCAGTGGATTGACAGCACAAAGATAGAGAGTATATTTTATTTGTTCGGCATGCCGATATCAAACTTAATTTCAACACTGTACTTAAGTTACGTCTGTTCTGCTAAGGTATTGCTAACAGTTTTTGGAACTTCTTAATCAGTACTTATAACAATGCCCATATCATTACCTGTTTAGTAATGATATGGGCACGTTATAGAAATTTTCTAAAAATTAACTAGGCCGAAAGGCCCGGTTTAAATGTAGGGACGAACCGCCTTTACGAATATTTTTTGGTAATAAGGCGAGTAGAGGTTGTCTTCCTTTACGCCCAAAGAGGTAGAGGCATGAATAAACCAGATCTCATTCTGGTTCTTTACTTCGGTGACCATGCCTACGTGCGTAATATTATAGGCGCTCTTGGAGGAGCTGAAGAAGACCAGATCACCGGCCTGTAATTCATTGGGGGAAACAGAAGCCCCAAACTGACTTTGCTCACCCGAGGTGCGCGGCAGTTGTACATCTATGGCTTGAAAAGAAGTACACAGCAGCCCAGAGCAGTCCATGCCTACCCGGGTGGTGCCCCCTAATTGGTACGGCGTACCGGTATAGGAGCGGGCTTCCTGAATTACCGTCTCAATGTCACGGCGCATGACGCCTTTTCTATTCCCGGAGATATGGATGGACTTGGTTGGTTTCTTCCCTCTGCTGGAGATATGGATTTCTTTGACCGGTGCTCTGTAAGAACCGGAACGGCGGCGTTCCATGCGCTCCTTTTTCTTCAGCTCGGCAATTTCCCGGGCAGAGCGGTATTTCTCGTTTGGTTTACTGAAGGTGGAGTGGGAAGACCTTCCGCAGGAGGCGATGAGCAAGGCAAGGCTCAAAAGCAGGAGAGAGGATGTTTTTGCTACGTTGTTCAAAGCGGTCTGGTGTCTGCGCATTTTCAATATGAATCAAAGATAAAGCATTCCACTTTTTTGTGAAATAAGTTTGGCTTCGGCTTTCGTTTTAACCTTGTTTTTCAAAAAGTATTCAGAAGACACTTCAGGCAGGAAGAACCCCTATGGTAACGGCTGTCATTATGATACAGTATCTGAAAAGTTAGAACCTTTGCCAGAGAGTAGCTTAATCTAGTGACCATCAATCACTTTACTTTAAGTGCTTTTGTGTTTCTGAATTTGGAAGGTTTCTGTGGGACAACCTCTGTTTTTAAGTTGATTTCTACAAAATAGCTTAAAAACGAAACTTAAACTTTTCCCTGCAAGAACGCCACGGCCCGCCGTTCTGAGTAGTAAAGACCTTTCAGGAAGTTCTCTGAGAAGCCCACGTGGCCGCCGTCTTTAGGCATCTCCAGGTAGAAATTAGGGTTTTGTTGCGCCTGTTCCACGGGGAAACATTCCGGGGAAAGGAAGGGATCGTTCAAGGCGTTCACCAGCAGGGTAGGGATTTTAATGCGATGCAAGTGAGAAACCGAACTGCATCGCTCATAATAATCGGCGGCACTTTTAAAGCCGTGCAAAGGGGCGGTGTACCGGTCATCAAATTCTTCAAACGTGGAAATCTTCTCGTAGTGGGTCAAGTCCAGGTCAAAGCGTTGGGCTTTTTCCTTCAGTTTTTCGTGGAGTGATCTCAGAAACCGCTTCATGTAAATGCGGTTCGCGGGCTTGGCCAATTGCAGGCAGGCGCTTTTCATGTGGCACGGCACTGAGAAAACCGCGGCCCTGGTTACTTGTTCTGGAACTTGCGCAGACCATTGTCCTAGGTAATTAAGGGTGAGATTGCCGCCCATGCTAAATCCCACTAAATAGACGGTTTGGTAGCTGCCGGTTTTCAAGGCGTGGCGCACTACCAGATCCAGGTCCTCTACCGCCCCCATGTGGTAAGAACGCAACAAATGATTGGGCTCGCCGCTACAGCTTCTGAAATTCCAGGCCAGGGCATCCCAGCCGGCGTTGTTCATGGCTTGCACCATCCCTTTCATGTACGGTCGGTTCGTATCACCCTCCAGCCCATGCGATAAAACCACCAACGTGCCCGAATTTACTGTAGACCAGTCCAGGTCCAGGAAGTCTTGATCTGGGGTAATGATCCTTTCCCGCCGGTACGTGACGGGCGGCAAGCGCCGAAGCGTGCTGGGCAGAATGGTCTGCAAATGTCCGTTGAACAGATAGCGGGGACTTTTAAGAAAGTTGGAGGGGAGCAGCGGCATACGGTTTACTAGCTATTCTACAGCGACGTACGCAAAAGTACAGCTTTTAAGGAGGGGTCGCAACTAAGTTGTTGGTAATTGTAATATATCTATTCGTCGAACTTTTGGCAATGTTCACCGAGAACGGGAGTAGATAGAACTAAATTATATGAATAGTGAAAAGATGACCCTTATATTTGAACTATTAATAGCAAATAAAGATTTTATACTGCTCTTCTATCTATAATATGTATAGCAATAACGTTAGAGAAAATATAACTAATTGTAGTAAGGCATCAGAAGAATCAATCAGTGAGTTTATGTCTCCGGACCAGTTAATTCAGTTAGCCTATGCTAAATTGGAGTACCTGAAGGCGCTGTACCGGAACCAGTTAGGTTATGAATATGTGTCCGTGGCTCCGGTTGCGGTACGTGCTTAACCGAGTGCATTTTCTGCCTTTCAGCGTTCTAGCGCTGTTTTAGGAAAACACCTCTGAAACGAAAGACTTTCTTTTGCTTGAGAGGTGTTTCCTAACTGGGTAGGTTCAGCTTCTGTTCTTAGTTGTGGCTGATGTTTTAAGGATAGGGGAATGCCCTACGCTGTTTCCTTGGCTTGGCCGCTTTTTGCGTGGGTGCAAATGCGGCTCTTTGCATAGTTGCCGGTAAGCGCTCACGGCCGCGAGGCCCCGTCTTCCCCTCGCGCACTGCCCTTTCGGCCTGAGGTGTCGTTTGTGCTTAGTTTTGCCATTCCAGGGCCAAAAGCGAGGCGCGCTCGGGAAAGACTGGAATTGGGAAAGTAGCAGAATGGACTTCTACCCTCTAAAACAGATACTCCCCCTTTGAAGGGAAGGGCCTTTAAGTTCTAAAAATTGATATGGTTCAAATTTCAACTTGGACCTAAAATGAGCTGAAGTTTGCAAATCAGTGAGGCGTTAGCCTCAAACTCTGCAAGAAAGGCAATGGACTTTACCGCAGTTTAAGCCTCCAATGTAGAACTTAACGGCCCTATCCTTTGAAGGGGGCGAAGGGGGGAGGTTTACATCTGCCGGTCACACGCATTGCTTTCTTCTGCAGAACGCATTACCATTAGTAAAAATGGTTCAAGTCTGTGACTTGGACCTACCATGTCCGGAAGTTTGCAAATCCGTGAGACAGAAAATGGCTTTCAATGTCTTTCCTGTTCTAGGGCTGCCTGCTCCTGGACTTGGCTTTTGACCTACTCCTGATCCTTGTTCCGCTTCTTTTTCTGTTTGTGTTTGACCACTTTGGCGTCTACGTAGAAGACGATTTCTTCGGCAATGTTGGTGGTGTGGTCGCCAATGCGTTCCAGTTTTCGGATGATGCCGGAGACTTTCAGGCTTTGGTAGATGTTGTCGGGGTGTGATTGGAAGTACTTCAGCAAGACCTTGTCGGTTTGGGTGTGTATCTTGTTGAGGCGCTTGTCTTGCTTGATGACCTGCCGTGCTAGTTCGGTGTTTTCTTCCAAAAAGGCTTGCCGCACGTTTTGGAGCATGGCTTCTGTGGCCTCGTACATTTCTACCAGGCGGCTCTCTGCCAGCAGCGTGGGTTCAATGGGGGGGGTGGCTTCCTTGAGCATGTGGGCAATGCTTTCGGCGTAATCACCAATGCGTTCCAGGTTGGAGTTGATCTTGAGAATGGCCAGCACCCAGCGCAAATCTACCGCCACCGGATTGAACAAGGCGAAGATGTTTTCGCA
Organism: Rufibacter sp. JT3400010; assembly: GCF_054956755.1. NCBI lineage: Bacteria > Pseudomonadati > Bacteroidota > Cytophagia > Cytophagales > Hymenobacteraceae > Rufibacter > Rufibacter sp. JT3400010. The sequence continues at coordinate 9,284 of NZ_JBUDXA010000025.1, forward strand.
CATGCGGTCAATCTTGATGTCATAGGCGTTCACTTTCTTCCCGCTCTTGATCACCTTTCTGGCCAGTTCTTCATTAGAGGTAAGGATGGCCTCTTTGCCAGAGGTGAGCTGGAAGTCTACCAAATCCCACATCGCCTCCACTTTGGTTTTGATCCGGAGGAGTTCTTTGTCTAACTGATTCATAGTTTACCTGGTTCTGCTAAAGGAAGTAAGGGGAAGGAGGGAGCTCTTCCGGGGCACTCGTCTCAAAATGATTTCCAACGGTCTTTTCTGTTTCAGGTGCCCTTTTTCAGAAAAGGCAATAAACCACAACGTAGGTCCTGATCAACCAAAACGGCCAGTGATGTAATTCTGAGTACGTTGGTCTTTAGGGTTCGTGAAAATAGTTTTGGTTTTGGCATATTCCACCAACTCACCCAGATAAAAGAAGGCGGTAGCGTCGCTCACCCGGCCGGCCTGCTGCATGTTGTGCGTCACAATCACAATGGTGTAGTTCTCTTTGAGCTGATGAATGAGCTCTTCGGTTTTGGCGGTAGAAAGCGGATCCAGGGCCGAAGTGGGTTCATCCATTAACAGTACTGAGGGCTCAATGGCCAAGGCGCGCGCAATGCAAAGGCGCTGCTGCTGCCCGCCAGATAATTCAAATGCACTTTTCTTGAGTTTGTCTTTGACTTCGTCCCACAGGGCGGCTTGTTGCAAAGAGCGTTCTACCCGTTCTTCAATGAATTTCTTGTCTTTGGTGCCGTTCACCCGCAGGCCATAAGCCACATTCTCAAAAATGGATTTCGGGAAGGGGTTGGGTTTCTGGAACACCATGCCCACGTGTTTGCGCAGATCGTCTACTTGTATGTTGGTTTTGTAGATGTCTACCCCGTCAATGAGAATATCGCCCTCAATCTTGACACCATCAATGAGATCATTCATGCGGTTAAAGCAGCGCAGGTACGTAGATTTGCCGCAGCCCGAGGGACCAATGAAAGCCGTTACCTGGTTCTTTTTCATGGACATGGTAATGCCTTTGAGGGCATGGAAATCGCCGTAGTAAAGGTGAACGTCTTTGGTTTCTACACTATTCATGGTATTCTAAAAAGGCAGCGCTATGCGGTATAACAGATGGTTTTCAGGTCTTTTTATGAAAATAGGGCCGAAAACAGGGTTAGTTCATTTTTACTTTTCTGCCGAAATATCGGCGCAGCCAGTTGGCTAAGAGGTTCACCAGCAGGACAATCATGATGAGCACAAACGCCGTCCCGTAGGCCATGGCGCGGGAAGCTTCAATGTTAGTGCCGCTGGTGGAGATCACATACAAGTGGTACGGCAAGGCCATGACCTGGTCAAAAATGCTGTTGGGTAACTTTGGCAGAAAGTACGCGGCCACCGTGAACAGAATGGGAGCGGTTTCGCCAGACACCCGGCCAATGGAAAGAATTAACCCGGTGATGATGTTTGGGAAGGCCATGGGCAATACCACGCGGCTGGTGGTTTGCCATTTGGTAGCTCCCAACGCCAGAGAACCAATCCGGAAAGAGTTGTCAATGGACTTCAAGGCCTCTTCGGTGGTTCTGATGACGACCGGTAGCGCCAGCAAACCTAAGGTAAGCGAACCCGCCAGAATGGAATCTCCGAACCCGAATTGGTTCACGAACAATGTCATCCCGAACAAGCCGAACACAATGGACGGCACCCCGGCCAGGTTGTTGGTCATCAGTTTCACAAACCGCTTAAACCAACTGTCTTTGGCGTACTCATTGATGTAAATACCAGAGAGAATGCCAATAGGGAAGGCGAACAGCATGCTGCCCGCTACCAGGTACAACGTGCCCACAATAGCCGGGAGAATTCCGCCTTGGGTCATTCCCTCGCGGGGCATCTGGGTGAGAAATTCCCAACTGATGACGGAAATTCCCCGAATCAGGATAAAGCCCAATATCACAACCAAGATGGCCACCACCGAGAAACTCAGCAGTTTAAAGACCAGGAAAGCAATGCTCTGTGAGAGATTCTTGCTTTTAGGCGCGGAAGAGGTAGTACCAAAAGCCATGTTCTATCTATTTTCTTTCTTTTTAGCCGAAACAAAATCTACCGTGAGGTTAATGACCAGCGTCATTAAAAACAGGATGCAGCCCAGCGCGAAGAGTGCCTGGTAATGGATACCGCCCTGCGGAGCCTCGCCCAGTTCAGCGGCAATGGTGGCCGGAATGGTGCGTACCGGTTCCAGAAAGGTATGCGGTATCACGGAGGCGTTTCCAGTTACCATCAAGACCGCCATGGTCTCGCCAATGGCCCGACCAATGCCCAGAATGGCAGCCGTAGAAATACCGGATACAGAGTACGGGATAATGACTTTGTAGATAGTCTGCCATTTGTTCGCGCCCAAGGCTAGACTCGCTTCTTTCATGGCGCGGGGCGTAGTGCGCATGGCATCTTCAGACACCGAGATAATGGTAGGCAAGGCCATAATACCCAGCACAATGCTCCCCGCCAGCGCGGTCTCGCCCACCGGCAACCCAAACACGTCCTGAATCAGTGGCACAATAACCACCAACCCGAAGAACCCATAGACCACTGACGGAATACCGGCCAGCAACTCAATTACGGGTTTCAGAAGATTCCGGACTTTGGGATCTGCAATTTCGGCCAGGTAAATGGCGGTGGCCAAACCCAGCGGTAAGGCAATGAGAATAGCTCCCAAACTAACCCACAGGGTGCCCAGAATCAGAGAAAGCACGCCCAGTTGCACCGCCGGCTGAATGGTAGGGTACCACTGCCGCCCCGCCAGGAAATCACCTACGGTTATGGTGGCGAGCTCAATCTTCTTGCCTTTGAAATCTGGGGCGAGGTATTCTGTGGGGAAAAAGGCCAGAATGTTGGGTTCTTTGGCCACCAGTTCGTTCAGGCGTTGGGGCAGGTATTCAAAGTTGGCTCCAATCTGTTCCTCGGTATAATAATCCGTGATATCCTCAATCTCGAACAGCTTGATGGGAGCATCCTGACCGCCCACCTCTTTCCAGTTGGTGATGTTCTGGTCAAAGATTTCCTTTACCTCACCTGATGATAATTGACTTACCTGATTCTGCTGGTGCACCGCAATCATAGAGCCTTCGGCCACCGGCGTCTGACTAAAAATGCCCAATCCTTCTTTGAAAAGGTAGAACACAATCAGGAGCACCGTGATACTAGTCACGGTGCCGCTGATGGTAATTATCCCTTCTATGAGTTTTTCGCCCAGGTTGTGGAAGTGCCGTTTCAAGGAATTGGAAGTAAGTAATGAAGGTGTTTTTGGAAAAGTAAGGCTAAACTAACTTAAAGTTCCCCGGAATATGAGAGAGTGAAAACATTACTGGAGAAGAAGTAAGCAGCGGGAATTACCCTAGCGGAATGTACCCAATCTCTTGCACCGTTTTCTGGCCTTCTTCAGAAAGCACGTAGTCAATGAACGGTTTTACCTTGCTTTCTGCGGTTGCGTCATAAAAGAAGAAAAGCGGGCGGGAAATAGGGTAGGTTTTGTCTTTGGCAGCTTCCAGGCTGGGGGCCACAAAGGTTTTGCCCTGGTCATAAGACACTTTCAAAGATTTCACTTCCTCGGTTTCATAGGCCAAACCAATGTAGCCAATTGCTCCCGGGGTTTGGCTCACCGATTGTACAATGGAACCAGTAGCGGGCATCATGAGAATGCCGTTGGCGTAGTTCTTTTTGTCCATTACGTGTTCTTTGAAGAACTCATACGTACCAGAGCTGGTCTCCCGCGAGTAGGCCACAATCTTTTCATCGGCCCCGCCCACTTCTTTCCAGTTGGTGATTTTGCCGGTGAAAATGCCTTCCAGTTGCTCACGGGTCAGTTGACTTACTTTGTTGCTGGGGTGCACAATCACAGAAAGGGCGTCATACGCAATCAATGCTTCTTTCACATCTTTCTTGGCGCTTTTCAATTTCAGTTTCTCCTCGGTTTTCAGTCCGCGCGAAGCCATGGCAATGTCAGTGGTGCCTTCCTGCATGGCTGCCAGACCAACGCCGGTTCCGCCGCCCACTACCGTAATGGAAGCACCGGCATTTTTACCCATGTACCGTTCGGCTTCCTGCTGGGCCAGTGGAAGAACGGTATCGCTGCCCTTAACGGTGATAGAAGTAGAAGCTGCTTCGTTTTGGGCGCTGGTACCAGTTTCCTGTTGCGTCTCGCCACCTTTGCTGCAGGCACCCAGTAATAGGCTGGCTAAAAGTAAGCCGCTCAGCTGGGTTTTGATGGAGGTGAAAGTCTTGGTTTTCATGGTGTCTGTCTTTATGTAAAATCTAAAAGTTGAATTGAGCCTGAAGCCGAAGAAGCTGGCCATGTTGGCGATTGTCCAGGGCTTTGCCGTCTCTGGTGGTGCGGTCAGAAATGGTGTATTGGGTGGCTAGTTCGAAGTTGGGAATGGGTTGCCACTCCAGGCCAATTTCCGTTTCATACACTTTGCTGAACCGCGCATCGGTTTCGGTTTTTTTGCCGCCTTCATAGAATTGGGCCTTCACGAAAGGGATGAAGTGCTGGTTGCCTAGTTTCACCAGGTACATGGCCTGCGCGTAGCCTCCGTGCAGTGATTTTGTTTTAATGGTGCTGGTGGCTGGGTCAAACTCAGGACCTTCCCCTACGTTGTATTCGGCCTGAAACCCGAAGGGCTGCGGATACACCACCAAGCTAGCCGCTACCCTACGATCCGTAAAATCCCCGCCTTTGATGCTGGTGCTGCTTAGTTGGTCGGCGGTCACCGTGTACAGCCCGGAATAGGCTTGCAGACCAGGTTCAATGATCTGGCCGTTCTTCAATGCGAAAGGGTAGGAGACCCGCGCTACCACATGCTGGTTGTTGTTAGCCTCTGGCCGATTGGCCGTCTGGCCGTTATAGATCCCTAAGCCGAACACGCCATAGTCGCCGGAGCCTTTCAGACGGCTGTTCGCCAGTTCACTAAAGCGTTTTCTGATATGGGCCGGAGCCCAGTAAAACATGACACCTAGATCGCGCTCATTGGGCAACGCGCTGTTCAACGCATCATTCCGATCCTGGGTAAGACGGTTCTGGCTGGATTGCATGTTCTCAAACCCGTACGGTATCTTGCTTTGGCCTACCCGCAACCGGAATTCTTTTTCCTTATCCAGAGCCAGGTCAAAATACGCATCTCGTAGCTGCACAAAATGAATGGTGGAACTGCCGGAAGGGGTGGAGGCAAAATCGGGCTGAAGGTAGATATAGACCCGGTCATGCACATTTCCGCTGAAAACCAGACGGGCTCTTCTGATCAGAAAACCACCTTTATCTCCCACTGATCTGTCATACTCTGTTCTTAGCGCCGGATTTGTTTCCAGCAGCCTGTTGTACCGGATCTGCACATAACCTCTCAACGAGATTTTGTCATACCAATGAGAAGTGGTAGGTGCTGGGGCAGGAGATGCGCCATTGGCAGAAGCGGTCACCACAGAGTCTTTGACTGGAGTAGTTTGAGCTTTGGCTTCCCTATGCGAAAGTGTCAAGGCAGTAAAAAGAATAAAACCTAACGCATACAGGTGCTCAGGTATTCTTTTGTTTATGGGTGAGAACATAAGCAAAATGAATGGTTAATGTTTGCCAATTCGCTGGCAGGATAGTCTTTCTCCAAAACAGCGTTGGCGTGTAATAGTCCAGAATGGAGGAAATGAAGTCTAAACGTTTTTCAGGCTTCGGCTTACCGCTATTTCTAGACCTGTAGTCAGCAGGTATAGAACTTCCATGAACATGCCACAAAAGTAGAGGTGTAGTATTGCCTGAGTATTACTGGTATGTTATGTAATTGTTAAGAAGAGGAGGTGGAGGACAGGTTTGGTTCAATCGTCTAAAGCATGGTTCAAGTTTTCAATTTGGATTTGCCATGTCTGGAGGTTTGTAAATCAACGTGGTGAAAGACTGAAAGCGACTTTTGATGATTTATTAGTTTTAAGTAACCATTTTGGAATGGAGTAGTCCTGTTGTAGGAGGTTTGGGTATCTATAAGATTGCGATATTATTAAGTGCATGCAGTTTGCTGTTCCCTTGGGTTTTCTGCTTTTCGCGTGGGTGCAAGTGCCGGGTTGTTTCATCTTTTCTGGTAAGCGCTCACGGCCGCGAGGCCCCGTCTTCCCCTCGCGCACTGCCCTTTCGGCCTGCACAGTCCTTTGCGCTTAGCTAAAGCCTTTCCAGGGCCAAAAGCGAGGCGCGCTCGGGGAAGACTGGAAAGGGGGAAAGTAGGTTTGGTATAAAATACAAAGTATCATGGTTCAAGTCTGTGACTTGGACCTACCATAACCGGAAGTTTGCAACTTCCGTGAGGGGAAGGCCTCTAAAGCAGATACTTCCCCTTTGAAGGGGCGAAGGGGGATGTTTACACCTGTCGGTCACACGCATTGTTATCTTCTTCAAAGGCTATTACCCAAAAACATGGTTCAAGTCTAGACTTGGATCTACCATGGCCGGAAGTTTGCAAATCCGTGCGGCGAAATCCTCAAAAACTATTTCCCCAAGCTTTCCCTGCTCGGCCTACTTAGTAGTGGCTGTTTTCCGATTTACCATTTTGGTCTGTTGATGGTAAGCCATGGGAGAGTGTTTAAGCATGAATTATCCCTCGGAGAAGTAGGGTTGGGTTTTGCTCTCTACCATCTCCTTCAAACGTGTAGGTAGAAGGACAGGTTTGGGTTAAGCGATCCTAGCTCAGGTAGGAATAGGAGAGAAGGATATGTTTTAGGTTTGTTTTTAGAAAGAGAGGCCTAAAACGATTACTCGAAAAAAGGCTAACTAAAATTAGTTTACAAGATGCTGAAACTGGTAAATACGTTTTGAGGTATGCTTTTAATTCACTTATATTTAATAAGATAAAAGAAGAAGCGCCACGTAAGTCATTTGCAGCTATGGGTAAGACAGTATTGATCATCGAGCCGTATGTTACCATCAGTGTAGATCCTGAAACGAAGATTCTATACGTTGACTGGTGGGGAGACATCACAAAGCAGAATGTGTTAGATGGATGCGAGCTTCTCTTAGGCATGTTGGAAAGGGAGAATTGTAACATGATCCTCAACAATAACGCCAACGTAACTACCCACTGGAAAGCCACCGCTATCTGGGCAGCCACCATCGGCTTCCTGCAACTAGACAAAACTACCTGTACGTACTTCGCGTGGGTAAAGCCTCCTAAAAGCAATCTTTCCTCAGATTACGTCTTACGCCTGGATGTACGGCATGTACAAGTTCAAATTTTTGACAGCCAACTAGCCGCTGAACGTTGGCTCCTTCTAGTGCAAGAAAAAATAGCTCTTAAAAAGCAGCCTGTGGAGATGGAGTAAGTAGCAGACCGCCAAGAACTTTTGTTAGCCTTTGAGACTACATTGTGGGGTATCCCGTAGCGGCGTTACACTGTAACGCCGCTACCCATTCCTCCTCAACCGGACCGGCTATGGTGATCACACCAATAAAATCGAATATTTAAGAGGTAACCGTGTGGACAAAGTAATGTACCCCTCTGGTTTTAACTACTGAGTTCATGTCACTTAGCCTTTGCAAACAGAGCTATGACTTTGCAACGGGTTTGGGCGTAACGGAGGAGTACAATCTTTTCTTCGTTTTTAAGGAGAGATTTGTAACTATTCTGCTGCATATAAGTATCTCTACTTGAGAGATACTTATATGCAGCAGTTGTAGTATGGAGGTAGCGTTATTGTGTTTGTACGGAGTGATAGGCGCTGCTTTGGGTATATCTATAGCTGTGCTAGTAAGGAGAACCGTTATCGCTCTTCTAGGTAAAAGCGCTATCAGTATAGGAATAAGTTATAGCATCTTCCTATTAGGAACCATCTTGCTGTTGAGTGCTAACCACCGCAAGGTCGAAAGTTTGGTGTCCTCCATCTTGCTAGAGAAGCAGGTATCTCCCTCTGACGCCCAGCAGGACGTCTAGCAAGTTACACTAGAAAGCGTTCTGATCTCCTCTAATAGCCTTCCAAACTGTTAAGAAAACAATCTTAATATCCAGGAATAAAGACCAGTTCTCCAGATACCAGATATCAGCGGTCACCCTTTTCTGCATGCTTTCTGTATCCTTTGTCTCGCCTCTAAAGCCGTTTACCTGGGCCCAGCCTGAAATACCCGGCGTCAAATAATGACGCACCATGTACTCATCTATTAAAGCAGAATAATCCTGGGTGTGCTTGATCATGTGCGGACGTGGCCCGATCACCGACATATCGCCCAGGAATACATTTACAAACTGCGGTAACTCATCAATACTGGTCTTCCGGATAAATGCGCCTACTCTAGTGATTCTGGCATCTCCTTTAGAGGCTTGTTTCTGATCAGAATCATGGTTGACCGTCATGCTCCTGAACTTATAGCAATAGAAAGGCTTATTGTAAGTACCCGAACGTATTTGCCTAAAGAAGACCGGCCCTCTGGACTCCAGTTTAATGATAATCGCCATCAAAGGAATCAGCCAGCTCAAGATGAATACCATTACAAACAGGGAAACCGTAATATCAAACGCCCGCTTCACCAATCTATTCGCCCGGTTTTCCAGAGGCTCTTGTCTATGCGTGATGATAGGAATATGGCCGTAGACATCTACAAGCACATTTTTGTCAAAGAAATACTTCACATCTGGTACTAACCTGAACCGGATCATGTGCTTATCTGACTCATGCAATAGCATCTTCACCTTCTCTGCCTGAGAATCTGGAAGGGCACAGAAGATCTCAGAAATGCCATGGGTTTGGGCATAGGCAAAGCAATCCTCAATGGAACCTAAAACGTCTGTTCCAAGTGGCGCATCATCAAAAAAGCCTTCCACCTTATAACCCAGGTGAGGAGTTCTGTCTATATGGGTCCGCAGTTGCCTGCCCGCCTCTCCGCTCCCAATGATCACAATTTTCTTGTAATCAATGAGAAGATGGCGTTTCAGCTTCCGGAAGACCAAAAAGCTGAATTTAGTAACTAGAATAACAGAGACGAATAAGAAGGAGCTTATCCAGATAAAATCAAAGGAGAAGGTTAAATGGGGAAGAGCGGCTTTTAAGATAAAGGTGCCTATGAAATAAAGGGCAGAGGCTATTCCGGCAGCTTTCAGCGTAGGTATGGCTTCTCTGCTGATGACGTTCTCATACAACTCCAACAGGCTAGCGCAAAAGAACCAGAGAAGATTGCATAACAAGAAGTTTAATTTGAACTGGTCTGGTAGCCCTGCCTCCAAATGGTGAGGGTTCGTTATAGCTAGTCCAGCAAGTAAACAAAAATTAAGTAGAAGGTAATCAATGGATAAGCTTATCCATTTAAAGAAGGTCCCGTACTTATATGACATAATGAAATATTGAATATATAAAATATGATGTTCTTCTTTTAATAGCCGGGGGAGCTTCTTAGAGATGCGAATATGCAAAGTTAAAAATTGAAATGAAAGTATATTTTGTTGATTTTAATTAATATTTCAAAAGCCAAAGATTCGTGATAATGAAAAATATAGGATTTTGTAAATAAAAATTAGAGGTGGCTATGTTCCATGTATGGAGAGTGAATAATGAGAAAAGTTAGGATTACTTTGTGAAACATTGTATCATAATAGTCTTGCTACAGGATGATTATAGGTTTATTTAAACGAAACAATTATAAATAATATTAATTTTATTATATGTCTAAGAAGCGTGACTTTTTTGAGGAAGCGTTAATAATTAAGATGGAAGCATATCCTTAAATCCTGGAAGTAGCTTGAAGAACTTAAAAATCCTGCTGCCTAGCTAATTTGTCCTTTTTTTTATAGATATTTACCACCCAAAATAATATGATGATAATAAAGCCTTAATGTACTTCCCCTCACTAGTATACGGCACTCAGCATTGAATTTATACATAAAGTGAACCCATCTTCTAAAGGAAGTCTAACTGTTTAGTTCTTTAAATGCGTAGCAGATAGATTAAATCATAAAATACTTCAATAAAACATACAATAATAAATGAAGAAAGCACTAGTAACAGGAATCACAGGACAAGACGGAGCCTACTTAGCAGAACTGTTGTTGAGCAAAGGCTATGAAGTGCATGGCATCAAAAGAAGAAGTTCTCTTTTTAACACAGATAGAATAGACCATCTGTACCAAGACCCACACGAAGAGAACGTGAATTTCAAACTGCACTACGGTGATCTAAGTGACTCTACCAATATCATCCGCATCATCCAACAGGTGCAGCCAGACGAAATCTACAATCTGGGCGCTATGAGCCACGTGCAGGTAAGCTTTGAGACGCCGGAATACACGGCCAATGCCGATGGAATTGGAACACTTCGTATTTTAGAGGCAGTAAGACTACTAGGCTTAACAGAGAAGACCCGTATCTACCAGGCTTCTACGTCAGAACTGTACGGCTTGGTGCAGGCGGTGCCCCAGTCTGAAACTACTCCTTTTTATCCCCGTTCCCCGTATGCGGTAGCCAAACTGTATGGGTATTGGATCACGGTAAATTACAGAGAGGCGTACAACATGTATGCCTGCAATGGTATTCTGTTTAACCATGAAAGCCCCTTAAGAGGCGAAACGTTTGTAACCCGTAAAATCACCCGCGGGGCCGCAAAGATAGCTTTGGGCTTACAGAGCAAACTGTACCTAGGTAACCTGGATGCCCGCCGCGACTGGGGTCACGCTAAAGATTACGTAGAAGCCATGTACCTCATCCTGCAGCAGGATAACCCACAGGATTACGTGATTGCTACTGGTGTTACTACTACAGTCCGTGATTTTGTGAAGATGGCCTTCGCTGAAGCAGGTATTGAACTGGAATTCGTAGGCGAAGGAGTAGAAGAGAAAGGAATTGTGGTTTCTTGCTCAAATCCTGATTATTTGGTAGAAATTGGCACCGAAGTAGTAGCCGTAGATCCCCGGTATTTCCGTCCAACAGAAGTAGAGCTATTGATTGGCGATCCCACGAAAGCGAAAACATTACTAGGATGGGAGCCTAAATATGATTTACCGGCCTTGGTGAAGGAAATGATGGAGTCAGATATAGAAAATTTTCTGAGAGAGAAAACCTTGCAGGAGGCGGGCTATAAAGTAAAAAACCAATACGAATAGATGCAGCCTCAGGATAAAATCTATGTAGCTGGCCATAGAGGGATGGTGGGTTCAGCTATCATCAAGAGATTAGAAAAAGACGGCCTTACGAACATTGTGGTGCGTACCTCCAAAGAGTTGGATTTGCGTGACCAACATCAGGTAAATGAGTTTTTTCGGTAGAAAAACCAGACTATGTTTTTCTGGCAGCAGCAAAAGTGGGGGGAATAGTGGCCAATAATACCTATCGGGCAGAGTTCCTGTATGATAACCTCATGATCCAGAGCAACACCATTCATGCTTCTTATTTAAATGGCGTGAAAAAGCTGATGTTTCTGGGTTCATCCTGTATCTATCCTAAATTAGCGCCTCAACCCCTTAAAGAAAAATACTTATTAACGGGGGAGTTGGAACATACCAATGAGCCCTATGCCATAGCCAAAATAGCAGGAATTAAACTTTGTGACGCTTACCGGAGACAATATGGTTGTAATTTCATTTCGGTGATGCCTACCAATTTGTATGGGCCTAATGATAATTATGATCTGCAGAACTCCCATGTGTTACCAGCCTTGATGCGGAAGTTTATCACAGCAAGAGATATTAATTTGGATGAGGTAGAAATTTGGGGAAGTGGTTCCCCAAGAAGAGAGTTTCTGCATGTAGATGATTTGGCAGATGCCTGTTTTTACCTCATGCAAAACTATCATGAACCCGGTTTGGTAAATGTAGGCATAGGAAAAGATATCTCCATCTTAGAACTTGCCCGGTTGATTAAAGAAGTAGTTGGGTTTGAGGGGCAAATCAGAACAGATCTCAGCAAACCTGATGGCACTCCTAGAAAACTCATGGATGTTTCTAAACTTAAGTCCCTTGGCTGGGAAGCAAAAATTTCTTTAGAAGAAGGTATTCGGAAGGTATTTTCTGAGTTAACAGCCAAAGATATGTTTCAATGAAAAAGGAGGGTGCTTTGGAAATAAACTTGTAAAATTTTGTTGATGCTATTAATGGATAAAAGTTGAGTTTCGTTTAAAAGCAGCAACAGCTCCTTAGGTACCTAAGGAGCTGTTGCTGCTTTTAAACGATTCAAATTTATATAAGCAGTATGTTTAGATTTAATTTTGGTAGTGGTCTACAAAGTATGATGGGATAAAAGCTGTCAGCGGAGTGTTTAGGATGATGGAATGTTCGAAGTCCTCATCAAGGTAAGCTGTCCCCACTGCCAGAGCATTCAGGTAGTAAAAAACGGAAAGAAAAAGCACGGCGCGCAGAACCTGCTGTGCCGATCCTGTAAAAAGCAGTTCCAGGCTTCTTACAGCTACAAAGGTGCTAACCCTGCCACAAAGCAGATGATATTGCGGCTTTTGGAGCGCAACAACGGCATACGCGACATCGAGGCGCTTCTCGGGGTAAGTAGGAAATGTATCCTGGACAACTTATCCAGACAGGCGGGCAGGCTCGGAATCAGCCCTAGGCTCAAGGTTTACAGATCGGTGCAGATCGATGAGCTATGGAGCTTCGTGGGCAGACGCAAGAAGGGCAAATATTGGCTGCTGTATGCCTATTGCCCTGAGACGGATGAGGTATTGGCCTACAGTTGCGGTAGCAGGGGCGCCAAAACGATAAGGGAACTGCTGAAAAAGCTGGTGGGAGTGCAAATCGGGGAGTACTGCACTGACCATTGGAAAGCTTTTGCCCAAGTGATACCGCAAGAAAAGCACAGGTTTGGCAAAGCTTACACAAAGAATATAGAAGGCGTGAATACCTGCTTAAGGGCAAGGAACAGAAGGCTAGTGAGGAAAACTACCTGCTTTTCTAAAAAGAAAGAAAACCACCTGGCCAGTATAGATATAATGTTCAACTACCGAAACAACAAGAAAGTTAAGCATCATACTTTGTAAACCACAGCTGCAATTTCATGCAATTATTTACCAGAAGAGATTATAATATAATCCATAGAAATTTGCACTACCTCATACTTAAATTCTTTCAAACTAGACTGCTGCCTAACTCCGATATGATTAATTCCATGCATAAAACGAGAATTGAGTTTTAAATTTTTTTTTATTTGAAACTCTAGACCAGCAGTAAGTCCTAAACTCCGTTCTTCTGTGTCATGAGTTGTGATAGTAAAAGTTTGATTGTTTGATTGCTTAGCCTCAATCAATAACTCAACTTGAGGACCTGCTACAAGTGATAGGTATGGTAATACTTTATACTTTAAGAGAAGGGGTAATGAAAGATATGATTGTTTGTAATTGATTCCTGTGCTTTTTACTTCTCCTGTAATTAATGTGTACACGTACTCCTGTTGTAAAGATAGTCTTTTAACAAAGGGTACTGCTAAGAAGAATCCAGCCAAGAACCCAGGTTTCCAAGCTGATTCAATCGGGATGGAGGGTTTAGGAAACCCTTTATTAAAATTCATGTGAGCATAGGTAATTCCCGCTTTGATTCCAAAGCCAATACTCTTAGTAGAGCTTGTTATAATATTATTAGAACAAGGAAGTTGATTGATGTCTTGTTTCTCTGAAGAGTTTAATGCCCCAATTTTAGATTGTGGCATAATACTTTGTGCATTGGCTGCAAATAGGTCAAAAAATAAAAGAAAGCCCAAGAGTCTCTTTTTGGCAATAGCTTTAAAAACAGAATCTAGAAACATAGAAAGCAATTATTGAATTATCTACTTAGGAGAGTTTTTTGTTCAAAAGAACTCATTATACTATCAATGGAAAGATGAGCCTCTGCATAAGAACGTGCATTGAAAGATATAATGTCTTTATCAATTTCGAATAGAGCTTTTCGAATACCTTCATTCAGTGCTTCTTGGTTTTCAGCCTCTACAAGTATCCCCATGTTGTAGTGAGAAACTAAAGAGTGCAATCCAGATTCATTGGTTGCAGTTATTAGGGCCATACCACCAATAGCTAAAATAGTATTCAATTTAGAAGGCATCACTAAATCACTTGCATTAGCTTTTTGGATTACTAAATGCACATCTGCTAAGTTTAAGAATCTATTGAATTTTTCAACAGGTTGTAAAGGATAGAAGATGACATTATTTAAATTCAATGAAAAGGCTAGGCTCTCTAACCTATCTTTATATGGGCCTGAGCCGCAAATCAAGAATTTTATCTCTTTGTATTGCTGGAACTGCTGGGCAGCATATAAGATTGATTCAATGCCTTGCTTTTCTCCTATAGCCCCAGAGTACAATAATATTTTGTCACTTGTATCAAACCCAAACTCTACCTTTATCTCTTCTCTGTTTTCTATTGGGTAGAATTGTGTCAGGTCAGTTGAATTCAAGAATAGTGTTACTTTTTTATTCGCTTTCTCCTCTATTTTTGTAACCATGCCTGCTCCAACACTGGTGATTACATCACTTTTATCAAAAATATATTTTTCTAGCATGAACATTGAGTCAATGACACTCTTTGATTTAATCATGTTTAAATCTCGAGCGGCCTCGATTTGCATATCATGGATATGATAGATTAGCTTTGCTTTTCTAGCTTTTTTATAGAAAATGCCAATTAATCCGATTAAAAAGGAAGGTACAACAGTAATAACGGAATCAAATCTCTTACCAGGGAGTAGTTGTACTAACTTCATGCCAGCAGATAATAAGAATGAAAGGTCAAGTAAAATTCGTTTTATACCCGTGGGCTTAGCCGGAACATAGATGGGGCAACGGTATACTTTTACTTTTCCACCTGATTCAAAAGTAGCGCTTTCTGTCTTATACCAATACTTATCGCTTTCATAAGGAGGTTGTACTTTCCAAAAAGGGTAATATGGATAAGTAGTAATAACGGTGCAATCATACCCTCTCTTGGCTAACCAGTTAATCATTTCTCCACTATATTTACCTATTCCAGTAGGTTCTGGGGAGAAGTTATAACCAATTAACAGTAAACGTTTTTTCATTGATGGGTAATTCAAGATTGAATTTATTGATAAGGAGCAAGAATAAATTTTATACTGTGCCTAATTGAGGTATTACAAAGTATACTGTCTTGACAAGCACTAGAAATTACTCTAAAAATCTAGTTATAATTTATATTCCTTATATTCTATCAGCCATTTGATTGTGATTCTAACTCCATTTAATCTACTTAAAGGAGTAGGGCCTGTTACTTTGTGAAGCTCCTCTAAAGGTAGAACATTATTTGTTGTCATGTTTTTTAGCCTAAAACTAGTAATAGGAAATTTAATATTGAACTTAGATAAAGTGTCTCCAAGAAATGCAGCTGTTTTCATAACAAAAAAAGGAATCTTTTTGATCTTTCCTTTTCCCATTTCAATAGAAATCTCATTCGCCCATTCAGAAATTTGAATCGGAGGATAATCGCCTAAATAGAATGTCTTAGCATGTACATCATCTGCTGCCATAAGCTTTTGAATTTGATAAACTGCATTTTCTACGTAACCGTAAGTTTTGGTGCAGGTATGGCCAAAATCAAAATACTTTCCTTGGTAAACTACGTTGAAAAAGTCAATGTAAGGTATGTTAAACCACGGCCCCCATATTGAAGTAGGTCTTACAATAGTCCAGCTGTAATTTGGATTTTTAATTTCCTTAACTAATTTCTCACCTACCATCTTACTTTCTCCATAAAGAGTATGTGGTTTGTATTCTTCATAATCTTTTGGGATATATCCTGGCTGGCAAACATACATTGAAGAAGTGAAAATGATTTTTTTCAAAGAATGAACCTTGTTTGCTATGTCAATGATATTTTTAGTGCCAGTCGTATTAGTTCTATAGTATTCCAAAGTCTTGCCGTTAAGATCTGTAACAGCGGCTAGGTGAATTATAATTTCTGGTGCAAATTTTATTACTTCTGCTTTAAGACTGTTCAAATCAAGTATATCTATTTGCCTCCAAAACCTTAGATGTTTCTCCTTTAACGGCTGCGCTTTGTCTATATTTAGAACTTCAAATTCTGATTTGATTAGTGCATCAATTAAGTTAGTTCCAATAAAGCCTGAGCCTCCGGTCACAAGTAATCTGGTCATTGTAATTGTTATAATACTTTAGAGAAGATAATAGTTGGGGTTAATAATAAAACTGAATAAAAAAAGCCATATACACCTTTTTTATTTCACTGTTTTAGAACAACACGGTCTTTAATAGGTTTAGCTGGAGTGCCTATGCAAACCTTGCCTGGTGGTAAATTTTTTAAAACAGTACTCCTAGCGCTTACAATAGTTCCTTTTCCAATAGTGACTCCAGGAGCAACATATACATCATTCGTTATCCAACATTCGTCCTCGATAATTAAGGGTTTGCTAAAAATATCAAATGTGATTTTGTCGTATACATGGCCACCTGTATTGAAGTAAACTTTATGAGCTATTGCTACATGATTACCAATACTGACATTGCCTAAATTATATATAACACAATCATCGCCGATCCAGCAATAATCTCCAATTTTCAAGTTCCATGGGTAGGTTACTGTAACAGAAGACCTAATTTTGACATTAGTACCTATTTCAGCTCCGAATAATCTGAGCAAGAAAGCTCTCCACCCATAAAGAAATTGTGGTGACCAGGTAAAAATAGTAGACTGAACAATCCACCAGACTTGTACTAAAAATTTTGACTTTCCTCTAAAGGAATCAGGAACAACAAACAAACTAAGATCCTGATATTCATTAATCAATTTTGATTTATATATTGAATTCATTGCTTACTACTTAATTGTAAGGCTTGCGACAATTTCTTTGCTGCAGAGCTTACAGCAAAATCTTTTTCATAGGAACAACGAGCAAGTCTTCCTATAGTTAATTTTTGCTCTTTAGAAAGTTTCTCCCAATTTGTTAAAATTTTGTAAAAGCCCAGTAAGGTATCTTCTGCAACTTCTCCACCCCCAGAATCCTTAATTTCTCGCCATATATTTACTTGATTTGATATCAGTACAGGTTTACTGCAAGCCATTGCCTCTACAACAGCAATTCCAAAATTTTCTTGGTGACTTGGTAATATAAAAGCTTCACAACCATAGAATGCCCCCCACTTAGCATCTCCGAAAAGCATACCTGGAAAAAAAACATTATCACTAAGATCTTTAGATGCAGATACTAACTGTTCCATCTTTTGTCCATAAGAAGTCTCTATTCCGGGGCCAGCAATAACAAGTTTTGGTAGCTCATTTTGCTTGGCTGCTGCTGTATTTGTTCTAGCTAATAGAAGCTTAGCATAAGCCTTTATTAATATATCCACTCCTTTTTTTTCATGAATCCTACTTAAGAAAAGAATATAAGAGCTTCCCCTAAGTTCAGGACATTTTAAATAAAATGCTTCATTCATAATTTGGGTATAAACAGGAGGTTCTTCCACTCCTAAGCCTACTACCATTTCACTTTTAGGATGATATTTGTAAAACGGTTCTCTTGCTAACCTGCGCTCCTCCTTACAAGTAAAAAGAATACCATCAGCATCATTAACAACTTCTTTCTCTAATAGATGCCAATAGATAGTGTTTCTTAACGCTTTAAATTTTCTACCAGCCGCTCTTTGAAAATAAGGATCAAGCATGCCATGGGGCATGATGAAGATCTTGGGATTGATTCGGTTAAGATTTTTTTTCTTCAAAGAATGGTACGCCTTATTTATTGCATATCCATGATATAGCCAAAGCCCATGAACAATGATAATGTCAAAATTAGATATATGACTATTTAGCCAAGAGCTCAATTTAGAACTATAAGACCATGGACCCTTTCCCGGACCTAAAGCATGGATTGTAAATGAGTCTAATTTCATATAAGCAGCTTTTTCCGAATCTAGACTAACTACTTCATTATGAGTTTCCATACCTACCAATCCCATGATCATTGTTCGTATTGCCTGGCAAACACCACCTGTGCTGGGGTCCATTGTATTAGTAACATGAAGTATGTTCATCACAGAGTTATTTTTCTCCCAATAGCACTCTCCGTCCTATATGAAATTTTCTAATTATAAAAGTAAAGATTACAGAGCTACAAAATATTAGAATTACAACCAATAGCTTATTGATTAAATTATAATAAATTCCATTTGGCCAAATTTTAGCTGTGAAGAATTCGAAGGCTTCTAAAAATAAAACGTGACTAAGGAATACTCCATAAGAAGTACTAGCTATATCAAGAATCCATTTAGGTTGTTTTTTTCTAGGAATTCCATAAGTTACGAATAGCATACCCACCCCTCCAAGAGGATACAAAACAGGATAATCTAATATTTTAATAGGTGTTAGTAGATAATCGGGAAGTTTAGCTACTATAATAAGGCACACGCCTACTACGATATTATAAGTATTTGGATCAGACCTAATCAATTTCTTGGACAAAATAAAAGCAAACGCTACGAAAATTATTATTCCAATTATCTGTCCAGTTGGAATTAACTTACTATATACACCCCATAAAATATATGTAGACGCGAGAAGTGTACCAATTGTACCGAATACAATCTTTTGTTTTTTCTTTTGAATAATTAGGAAAATGGAAAGAGCTAACAACTGTAAGTTCAATAACATAGGTATAAAGTAGAGTTGTACAGCACTTTTGCCATATAGTAAAGATTTCCAAATATCTACATCGTTTTTATTTGAATTAAGATATCCTCGAAGGATCAACAATGCTGTGTAGATTGTGGTCCAAGCAATATAAGGTATAACAAGTCTTTGAAAAGTCTTATTGGAAACTTTACTAGTAGGATATTTATACAAATTGGAAGTGAAAAATGTTAATGATAGTATCAAATAGAAAGAAACGCGAGGCATATATAAAAAATTATTCAATGCTTCTGCTTCAGGTGTATTAAAAGGTACGTGGTTTGCAATAACACCAATTGAAGCAATAATTTTTATTATATCTATATTTTCGTTGTGCTCTTTAGCCTTTAATTCAGGATTTGTTAATACTGAACTATCTTTTCTTGAAATTTGAGTAAGCAAGGTAAAAATTGAATTAAATTATAAATTTTTTAACCTTCTTAATGGATTGTAAGTAATTCCAGTGCAGAGTTTCGGTTTTATTTATAATCAGGTAAAATGATTCGTTTAACTTTATTTACTTAAAGGAAGCAATTAACTAAAAAATTTTGAAACTTAAAATGCTTCTATTGTTTTCTCGTTACCATTATCATTTTATAGCACTTGTAAATAAATTTGCTTCATCAATTAGAATCATGAGTGGTGCTTATAAAATTATTGGTGTTTGATCTACTTGCCCCATGTTTTACAGAAGGTTCATCCTTTATGGAGGATTGGCTTCTTTGAAATAGAATTTATTTACTTCTGTTCAACCCTTTAAATTAGATTATTTTTTCATAAAGTAAAGGGGAATTTGACATATACCCTATAAGAATAATCATTTTTCTATTGTAATTTATTATAATTTTCATTTTTCACCTAGTAAAAATTTCTTACTAATTGTTGAGTTTCTTATTGCAAGTGTAAATATAACTGACGCAGCGAAAATTAAGAACACCACTAATAATTTAGTTTTAATATCATAAAATATATTTCCAGTGATTGTCTTCTCTATTGTAAATTCAAATGCCTCTAAAAATAACACATGGCTAAGATATATTCCATAAGAGGTGCTAGATATTGTTGATATCCAACTTGGTAAGTTTAGTCCCTTAATTCCAAAAGCTAGTAAAAGTATCCCAAAGCCACCTAAGGGGAATAATAGTGGATATTCTAAAAATATAATTGGAGTTCCTAGCCAGCTTGGGAAAGCTGCAATTGCAATTAAGGCAGTGCCTATTATAAAAAAACTTTTTCGTGTAGGTGAGTTTAAAACTTTTATATAAAAAAAATATGATAATAAAATAAAAATGCAGGTGCCTATAAGTTGCCCTGCTGGAAGATAATCTAACTTGATGCCAAGTATAAGGTGGCAACTTCCTGCTATTAAAAATATTGTTCCAATTAGCCTTTTATTTGATTTTTTATTAAATATTAGGAATAAGGAAAATATGATTACCTGCATGGATAATAAAGTAGGTATAAAGTATAAGTGTAAGGCGCTATCGCCGTATAATATTATTTTCCAAATATTAAATGAACGTTGTCCTTGACTTAGTATATCTTTGATTGCTAATAAACTTGAATATATAACTGTCCATAATAAATATGGAAGTAAGATCCTTAGCCACGTATTTCTTAAAAATTCATGAACGGAAACTTTGTTTAAATTTGAGGTAAAATATGTAAGTGATACTGCATAAAAAAAAGGGACACATAGAGGCCAAAAGAAAGTATTTAGGCTTTTAGCTGCGGGTGTGTCAAAAGCAACATGAATGACAATAACACCAAAAGAAGCAATTAGTTTGATTAAGTCAACTAAGGTGTTACGTGAATTGATTTTTTTTACTTCTTTTTTTAAGAAAATTGCTTCTGTCATATTTTCTAATCTGTGTGAAAATGGTTAATATTTATTTTCAATGATATTTAAATAAATTTCTTCTATCTGATTTAATGCATTTTCAGGCAAAAATCTTCGAGCGTTTACTATTCCTGTTTCTTTAACTTCAATCAGTTTTGAAGTAGGGAAACTTAATATATTCTGAATAACCTTAGCTCCTGCATTTGCCCATTTTAAAACTTCAATATTGTTATTGGGTCTCCGAGGAATAAGAAACCCTGCCTTACCAGCAACTTCCGTCATTGGTGCTTCGGACGTTGTAATAACTGGGCAGCCGGAAGCCATTGCTTCTGCTATAGGCCAGCCAAATCCTTCAGCTAGGGAAGGAAAAAGAAAAACAGAAGCGCCTGAATAGGCTAAGCGTACATCTCCATCAGAAACATTACTAAGGAAATGTATATCAGCTTTGAAATTTGAATTGGATTGAGCGTCGAGTAATAGCGTGGTTGGTTTCTCGCCAATCATTAAAAGAGGCAATTTCAGATTACTCAAATTACGCCAAGCATCATAAAGCTCAATCACTCCTATACGATTTTTGTAAAAGTGATTACCTCCTACATGCAACAAGTATCCGGATTCCAAATTTAGGTTTATTCTTTTTCCAAGTAATTTCCTGGGCTTAATAGAGTCTAAACTTGGAATGAACGCTTGATTCATGCCGTTGTAAACAACTTTAGAGCTTAAAGGAGGGGAGAACAAAAAGCGGTGTAAATCTTCTCTTGTTTTCTCTGAAACAGATATAAAATGTTTACCTCTTGAATAACCCCGATGTATTAAGTTTTGATATTGACGACCCAGCCACTTTACTGGATTTTCAGATATTTCACCTAAAGCTGAACGTTGGGCTAAAAAGTCATGGCAGTGAATTACATGTGGCTTATTTTCTACCATAGGTACCCAAGGGCCTAAAGCTTGGTCAGTAAAAACGAAGAGTGTATCTGGAGTACAATTTTTTATTTTTTTACGAACACTTGATGGAAATATAATGTATTGGTCTATATAGCCCATCCATTTTTTAAAGTTCATAGGGAATGGTAATTTGGATAATTGAGGCTGTGGAAGCCATATTTCCACTTTGTGTCCACGCTTACTCATTCCATCAGCTAGCAGTTGTACAAAACGAGGCATGCTTTGATGTGGTAGAAACAAAGGATGTGAAAAGAAAATGATATTCATCTAAAAAATAAATGCTTCTTATTGTTTGATATTGTTTCACTATGCCAGACAAATACTTCCATTTTCTGGTGCTTAGTTTGAATGTATAAAGTTATAGCTAGGCTTAATACTGATTTAAATATAATTAACTGAATTTTCTTTAAATTAACACAATAGTTGGAGTTTGTTTAATTTAAATACTTATAGAGTCTTCAAATCTTTTTAACCTCATTTAAATGTAAAATAGTTTAATCTTCATCGTCTGAGGGTTCAAGTATCTTTATTAGTTAATATTTTTTAACTACTTTTAAAGCTTCACTTTATTAGATATAAATAATATATGGTAGAATTACATTTGTATTTGTTCTGAAATAAATAAGTTAGATTGCAGAATGAAGCTTTTTTAAACTTCAATTTAACTTATTTGTACTATTATAGTTTGTATATATTGAGTCGAGTAACAATAGTGTAAGATTCTTTCAGTCTTTCAAATTCATAAAGAAAGACACCTATAAAAAACTCCATCCATTTTTTTGCTTACAAAATCTTTGTCAAGCGTTGCTAAATAATTGTTGGGCTCCCAAAAGCAAATCTTGGAAATTGAATTAGGTTTTTTTAATTTTATATTTAACCAACCCTTTTCTATTCTAAAGATTGTATATCCTTGTTTCAATAAGAAGCTTGCTACCTTTGATGGATATTCATTATGATCCTCAAAAATTATATTTGTAATTAAGCCTTTATTGATAGTGTTTTTTGCTCCATTTAGTACTTCTAGCTCATGGCCTTCAACATCTATTTTCATTACATTTATATTTTTACCTTCAGGTAAAATATCGTCTAACCGCTTAAGGTTTACTTTTATTGTTTTTTCACTTTCTTCTGATCCTATAAAAGCAACCCCTTGATTATCTCCATAATCTCCTGGTAACACTAAGAATCCTTCTTTATCTGTATCAGATAAAGCTATCGGGAATAAGGTGACATTTTGTTGATGGTTAAAACTAATATTTTTTAAGACTCTTGATTGTAATAAAGGGTTAGGTTCAAATATCCATACTTCACCTTCTTCGCCTGCTTTATAAGAGCATATTTGAGCAGTGTAACCTATATTAGCACCAATATCTAAAACAAAGTTTCCTGGATCTACTAAACGCCATAAAGTTTCACTAACTGCTAAATCGTAAATACCAGTATTGAATATTGCTTTTCCAATTGTCTCTTTAGGATCTACTTCAATTTTACTTTTCCATGGGGTTTTACGTATAACTACTTCTTTTTTATTGCCTATGAGCCTGTTTATGGTAGAGAAAGGTCTGAAATAAAATTCAGGTTTTTTTAGATAATCATATAAGGCCATAATATTGAGTATTTAAAAATTAAAAATATTATTATATAATTAAATTAATAACAAAAATTTTTTTATATGAAAATATTATAGCTACTAAATATTAGATGTAATTAAAATGCTACATCTTATATTTATTTTTTGGAGTTGTTGATCTCAAAGATGCTAAGATGAAACCTGCAATAAGGATACTGAATCCTAAAGCTGTTGGTTGTGCCCATTGCCCTTGTATCACATTAATCAATCCAAAACTAACCAACAACCAAGGCAGCAAATCGCCAGATGCTAACTTACGATACGATGCTAATGTTATTATAAACATGAAATTAATACGAAGAAATATTTGTGGTATACCCAAAAGTGGACCTAGTTCACCTACCACCCGTCCCCATTCACCTTCATTGATTAAAAAAGCTTTTTCTCCAGTTAGCAACATACTACCCACATTTGTTCCCATTCCCAATCCATAACCCCAAATTGGTAAATCGCTTGATCCTATTATTGATTCTAACATGGAACCAAGAAAACGATCGATTAAAGTTCCTTCCAAGCCTCCCTCAAATTCACTGGCGTTATCGAATCTTGTGGTAAATGCCTCAGTTGCTGTTTGGAAAAAGCTAGCCTGGCTTAGTGCTGCCAAAGCAATAACAGCTAAAATTGTTGCCAAAATCAATTTACCTGCATACTCAGGTTTTCTTGAAACAGCAAATGCCGTAAAACCCAATGACAGTATAACTTGAAATAATAGACTACGGCTTATTGAAAGTGGGATAGAAATAAATAGTGCTGTTGTTGCGCCTAGTAATACCAGTTTATTAATCTTCTTTAAATCTAACCAGAAATAAAACACGAAGCAAGAGAGAAAGCTAAAAAATAAAGCATTTCCATTAGTAAATGAAAAAGTGCCAGGTGGCCTAAAAAAGCCAAGAGCTCCGCCATTAAACCCAGCTCCTTCCATATCACCTCCTACACCCCTATTTACCCATGCTGATTGAGGGCTGTAAAATTGTAGTGCAGTTAAAATGGCCATTGGAATAGCAATGTACAGCGTCACTTTACCAATTTTCTGTACATCCTCTGACGTGAAAATATTTCCTATAGCAAAAATCATTGGAAAATGTATCAACAGAATTCGTGCGCCATAAATAGTTACTGGAAGGTTTCCATGGCCTAATAAAAGGGCAGTAAAAGTTCCGATGATTCCAATTATTATCATTCCTGCCAAGTAGACATTAGCGGGTAACAGACCTTGCTGCCACGCCCTTACCACTACCCATAGGGCTACAGGGTCTCGTACAATAAGCAATGGGGTAGCCAGCCCCGGTAAGAACCATTTTCTTAAAGCTCCTTCAAAAATTAATAAAATAAAATATAGCCAGATGCCATATTTTAAAAGATCATCCTTGTTTAAATGACTTATTAGGTCAGAGTTTGGTTTCTGATTTTTTAATCCTTCTATAGACTTGTTTTCAATATCAATCATATCCTCAAATGCCTGCTGATATATAAATCAAGGCTATATTATATATTGAATGTTGTATTATGATTTATTACAGCATTTGCTAACTCTATGCCATATACCTCCCAAGGTCTTTGACGAGCGGTTTCTGTTGCTGCTCTTCCTGCTTGCGTTATTGTTGTAGGTTTTAGTAGAAGCTTTTCTAAGGTCTCCTGAATGGCACTTGTTGAACCTGCCTGCACTAACCATCCATTTTCTCCATTATTAATAATATCAGGTCCAGCAGTTCGGTCTGTTGTTATTACAGGAGTTCCTTGAGACATTGCTTCAGTGATCACTAATCCAAAGCCTTCAAATAGGGAAGGGAATACAAGAACATCATGCACTCGCATGAGTTTCAGAATATCATTATGTGACAAGCTAGGGATATAACAATGTTTTGCTAATTCTTTTTCTAAAGCAATACAATTTGTACTAGCTCTTAATCCAACCACTGTCAATTCTATATGACTTTTGATTGCTTCTACTGCAGCGAAAAGATTTGCGATCCCTTTCCGTTGAGAAAGGCCTCCAACAAATAGAACTTTTAGTTTTCTCCCATTCTTTAGGGATGAATAAGTACGATGCTCAATAGCAGGTGGAAACCCATAGGGAATTACTTCAACTGGAGCTAATTTACCTGGATATGATTGCAATGTTTTGGCTGTAAACTTGCTTGCTACAAATATACGGTCTGCTAAGAGTAATTCTTTATCTTTACGATTTAGTTTGACATCAGAATCAATTAAGCCCGTCAGAGTAGGGGCCCAATCAGGCCAACGATCTAATTCTATTTGTAGTAACCTCTTTGCTTCCCGCCAGTAACCAATAGGAAGATCATACAAACATTGAATTCCAAATCTTTTTGCTTCTTCAAAGGAGAGTGCAGCTCCATCCTCATAGGCATAAACATTTCTAACTCCTTTATCAAAAGCATGTTTCATATAAGATGCAATCCTTTTATCCTGATTTTTATAAACTGCATCAATACAAAATAACCCTTTCTCATGACGGATAAGATTATGAAAGCCTGTCTTTGAAGCTAATAACCTTCCCATTTCAAGCCAAGGCCAAGTATGGGTAACTGACTTAAGTTGTGGATCGAATTTCCTTCGATTTAACTCTGATAATGGCTTGTATTTACTTAGGTTATGAAATATATCATTGGGAAATGTTGCTATGGAAGTATGAAAAGCAGCTAAGTTGCCACTCCTTTGGAGACCAGCTATGACAGCTCTTACATTAGCATTCCCAGTTGGATGATAAACAAGTGTATTCATGTATAATTGAAAGAACAAATTCTAGTATGAATGAAATAGCTTAATTTAACTTCAAACGTGGCGACGTTTTAATCAATAATTTTTTTATGAAGATTAAAAGCCGATTGAATAAGATAAACCATCTAGATCTTTGTCTTTCTAATAATAAACCAATCCCTCCAGAAATAAATAGAACAGTGGTGATTGCTAGCCACATCTGTGTGGTATTATTCAAATTAAAGCCAAATGTTGCTCTCCATAAAATCAATAATGGGTGATGTAATACATAAATAGGGAAAGTTAAGTCAGCTATACTTCTAAATGTAGCAACCCACTTTAATTTATATGATAAAGGTGAATCTGTGGGTAAAATCCAGAGAACAGCTGCAAATAAAACACCAATAATCCAGTCTGTTATAAACTGATTAGCATAAAAAAAGGGTGGTACTCCCAATGCAAAAGGAAAAGGGGGAAGTAGAGCTACTGCTAGGCCAGCTATAGCTATCATAGCAAAAACGAATATCCACGATATTTTAGCAGATATTACAGGTCTTGGTAGCCAATATGCGATACAGCCTAATAGCCATATTGGCATCATTAATAATATTTTTGGCCCAGCAATAAGGCAAGATATAACAATCAAGAGTATTGATTTCCAACCCTTCTCTCTAAAGAACCAAAAACCAAAAATAGTATAATACCAGAATTCGTAACTTAATGACCATAGTGGGCGGTTTATTGGTGGAGCTGCAGAAATAAAGCCTACTTCGTTAAGAAACAAACTTGACAGCAAATATCGAGGCCATGATAAACCTCTAGTGTATTCTTGAATTAAAAGGGGATTAAGATAGCCTACCAGAATCTCAATTATAGCTGTTATTAATAAGGCGGGTACTACTACAGAGCAAAGGCGGGTTAAACGTGAATGAGCATATTGCAATTTTCCGCGGTTGTTATTAGTTGTAGTATGAGCAATCACAAAGCCTGAAAGTACAAAAAAAATTATAACTGCTGCGTGTGCAATATCTCCACCGCCGCGAGTAGGTGTATGTGCTTCATCAGGAAACCACTGATCATTGGCATGAACATATAAAACAATTAAAGCAGCCAACAAACGAAGAGAATCAAGAAATACGCTATTATAACCGCTAATTTTACGGGCTTTATACATATTTAAATTTGTTAATTAAATTTTCTTAAATTCTTTATTGTATTATATTATTTAGCTTAAAAGATCAGAATTTCATGACTTTATAAAAATTTACCTATCAAGCAACATATTTGAGGTATTCCTTATGTCTTTATGAATTAAGAACTAATGTAAGCTTGTCTGTAGAATTCTATTGGCCTTAAAAACTCAGATAAAGTGCTCTGAGCTAATACACCTCTCATAGCATATTCTTTTTCAGTCATTTTGTAAGCTTCTTTCATACATCTAACTAGATCTTCCACGCTTCCAGGTTCTGCCACTAATGCTGCCTTACCACCTGCTTCAGGCAATCCACCATCATTAGTAACAATTGAAGGAACCCCTACACTACGAGCTTCAATAGGAGTTAAGCCTAAGTCTTCTTTAGTTTTCGCTGGAGCTAATAACCACTTCGTCGATGCTAAATAAGATTCTTTGCTTTTAGCATCAACAAACCCTGGCATATTGACGTGCGTTAGTTTAAGCTCTTTTACTAGTTGAAGAATGGTTGGTTTAAGTGGCCCATCTCCTAAAATAGTAAGAGGCCATTCATTGGGATTAAATTTACATACTGCATATGCTTTAAGTATTTCTTCAATCCCTTTGTTCTCTATCCATCTGCCTATGAATAAGAAACCTTTTCTTGTTTCAGGCGCGTTCCACGTTTTTGGTAATTTAGAAACGGTTGGGAATGAATCACTTCTAATCGATTTCTTTTTAGGCTCCCAAGTGTTCCATACAAAATTAGAATTGAACCATCTGCGATGAGCAAGCTTTACAGAAACACGCCAAAGTAATGTATGAGCTGATAAAGTAGATCTTCTCCAGTTATGTACTGTTAGAAATACTTTCTTAGATAAAAGACGAGCTGTAAATACTACATCGGGTGGAGTGTTTTGTACGTGTAAAATATCAGACCAAGCAACAAGCTTAGCCAACTGAATTGAATTGCTTTGAACAAAATGAACTTGGGAGCATACCTTTTCAGCTGATCTTACCAAAGCTTCTTCTTGCTTACAACCCTTTACTAATTTAAAACACAATTTTATTTCGAATTCAGGCCAATGAGAAGCAGCTTCAGCTAGAGTTATCATGTAAGCTTCCATACCTCCGTAGCATCCTAATGTTGATCCAATAATAAGAAGCTTATGAATTTTTTCTTTCATTATAATAATTTCTTATAAATTACTTAGAGTAGAATATGCATGAACAACTTTAGTTATTCTACTTCCAATTATTAATCTATCTTTAGACGAATAGCTATTTTGAACATCTGAAGCATTTCTTATTTGAAAGACACCTTCAGGTTCCATATCATCTTTTATATAAGTTTCATCTGCAGCAGAAATGAGAAGTGGTATGCCTCGCTCCAGGAATGCCAGTCCTGTACCGCTTTTGTATAAACGATTAGCAGGACTTGTAAGCACACCAAAGTGGGCTAAACTCAATACTCTGTTGATCATCCCAACTGAAAGCGGACCCGTGTTCCAAAAAGTTATATTTGGTATATTCTGTGCTAAATCTTCAATCTTCTCTAGTCTGTTGTGCCCAATGGATATGATTCCTATTTTTTTGTTAGATTTACAAGCAAACTCACTTACACACAGAAGAAGTTCTGCTAACCCTGGGCAAGGATAAATAGTTCCAAAAAAACATATAGTTAGCCAATCGTCTGAACCATTGAGCAATATTGATAAATCTTTGTCTTTAAGCAAGTTAAGCCATTCTTTTTTATTTCCATAATTATCAAGATTAATATTACCAAAAATTGGAACCACATGTGCATTAATTCCAATTTGTTGTAAGCAAATGAAATAATAATTAATGCTTGTGAAAACTTGAGTTGGTTTAGAAATCCTATATAATGTTTTTAGAAAAAGCTTTTGAGCAGTTCCTAGCATTTTTTCTTTTTTGCTTGAAAAAGGATTCATGCCGCACCAAAGTTCATGTAGCATAAAATGAACTTTGGTTTGCCTTACTATTTTTCGTATGAAAAATAGTAAGGCTATGGGAAGGCCATACTTTTGGAATGCAAATCCAACAAATTGCAAACTCACCAAATCAGGTTTAAAACTATCTATCCATGTGTATGCTAATTTGTATCGTTCTTTTGAATTCAAATTAGTAGGTAATCTTAGTACATGGTACGTTAAGCTATCTTGAATTGTGCTTACATCTTCTTTTTCATGTATATAATAGTCATTTAATGCAACTATTCCTATTTTGTTACCTGCTCTAATTAAATCTTTAGTTAATTCACGTACATAATCTCCTACACCATCTCTACCAGGCTCAAAGGCGCCGCATATAAAAACCATTCTCATGTTTTATTTTCTTTCATAAATTATAGGTGAATGGAAAGTTTAATTCAATTCAGAGGATTTATGTATTAAGAATTAGTGATATATACAATTTATATAATTTGTTTGTTTATACATTGATTACGATGAATTAAGAAGAATATATATTTTGATGTGCTATTATGAAGTAATAATGGTGAAGAAGCGTTTAACTCCTCTTGCAGTGAAAATTTTGTTTCTATGCCATTTGCTAAAAAAAATTTCAAATGCTTTCTTTTTATTTTTTAACCTAGCGGCTTGAACAAGTGCAATTGGAGCCTTATCTTTCAACCATCTAGACTTGTATTCTTCAGATTTAGAAGGTACTTCAAGTTTTTCGATTAATTGGAATGAAACCAAACCTGAATCATATTCAGGATTTTGAGTCACAGCTTCATTAGAAATACGATACTTTGCAGTGTATTCATTTATGAAGTAAGATTTGTAATTGCCCATCCCAACTTGTAGCCCAAAATAAAAATCACAAGCATCTCCTGCAGCCTGGTCATATTTAATCTTTTTTGCTATTTCAGATTTAATAAGATAACAGTCATTAGGAAATTGTTGTAAAAAGCCAGATTCTAGAGAAGATAATTTAGTGCCAGCATAACTTGAAGTTCTATAGAAAGAGTGGTTTAGCTTTTCAGAAGCACTAATGTCGGTCTTTCCATCATCTGATATAATGTATTGTTTCCCAAATACAATGTCTATATCTGGATTGTTTACAAAACAGTTTTTAAGAGTTTCCAGAGCATTAGGTAGAAGAAGATCATCATCGTGTAATAAGAGTATTAAATCTCCTTGGGCCATATCAAACAATCTATTGACATTTTTGGCCTGCTTCAATGCAGGTCTATTGTGACTATACCTGATTTTTACTGGGGAGTTTTGGGCTAAACTTTCTACAAGTTCTTCAGTTTCATTATTAGATGAGTCATCACCTATTATAATTTCAAACGGCAGATAAGACTGAATTAAACATGACTGTAAAGCTTCTTTTAAAAAGTTTGATCTGTTATAAGTAGGTATACAAATAGATATATTAGAATACATATATGCCTTGCTATGCTAATTGAGAAGAAATTTTCTTAGTAAGTGAATTTAAAATTCTTTGATGTTTTAGATTGTTCTTTTTATAAAATTTCTTGTGTTCCAAGCTTGATTTATAATATTCTACCACTTGGGTTAGATCTTCAACTTTGCTTTTGTTGCCTTTAAACTTGTGATAAATCAAGTTTAATGAATGCCATGATTTTAAAGTAGGCATTAAATACTCTCTAATATTTCCTTTTAAAACAGATTTTTTAAATTTTTTTGAATTAATGTCAATGCTCAGGGTTTTCGCAAATGTATAATACATTGAATATTCTATACTTTTTGAAAATACATTCCAAGGCTTTGGGCCATTGCTAAAATGAATATTTAACTCTAGATTATTTATAAGATGATAATCTTCAATTGGTCGTAGGTTGTCATAATGGTTCTGCATATTCCAACTATGATCTAAAAGTATGCAGTCATTATGTAAGATTGCATTTAATGCACTTTGGTCATGCCTTAAACAAGCCTGAGGATAACTTTTTAAATATTCAATGACTTTGTTAGAGATATTTTCTCTTCTAAATTTATTTAAGTTCAAAACTAATAATCCAGAATTGCAATATACTGCTTCAGGATTGAAGCCTAAAGTTTCCCATATAGGACAGTCTTCTTTAAGAAAACTATCAAACCTTCTGTTGGGTACTGCAGCTATCGCTTTATCTTTTAAATCTATATTCCATAAATGTGTAATGTTCTTCAAAAATAATATATCAATATCTACATAAATAAGTTTTTCTACTTCAAGCGGAATAAGTTGAGCTAAAAGTAATCTTGCATACGTAACAAGGCTATTATTCGTGAATGAAGGAGCAGATTCAAAAGTTGATAAATTTGGGGTCAATTAGATTAATTCGAAGCTTCGATTTATTGTTTTACATTTATTTAGCAAAATCTGCTTGTAACCTTCCGAAATACCACCATCAATAATATAAATATAATAGTTGTAATTAGTCGAGCTGCTTACTAATAAGCTGCAAATGAGTGTTAATAAGCCAGTAAAATAATTTTCATCGCTTGCACAGGCTATATGGATATTATTGTTTTTCATACAATGAAATATTTCCTTTAATATTTATAATCGTTTTATTACAACTAATTTTCTTTTATTTAGTATATGCTTTTGTTTGTTTAAACATAACCTTAAATTTTATCTAAGTATTAGTTTATAATTGCTGGTGATTTTTTATATAAGATAACATAATAGATAACTAAATATGTTTTTGTCCTTTTGACAATTTTAAAGACTTTAATTTTGTGTGTTCACAATATAGTTCAACTGTTTTTTGAGCAATCAACTTCCATTGATATTTTTGTGAATCAATGATTACTTGCATTATAGCAGCTTTTCTTGCTTTGTTATCTTTTAATAAACTTATAGTTTTTATTGCTAAAGCTAACCAATCACCTGGATCTACTAAATAATTTTCTTTTAATAAACTTGAAGCGCCAGGTGATCTATATGCAATAACTGGGATTCCAGCAGCCATGTTCTCAATTGTAGAAAATCCAAAGCCTTCTAAATATGATGGGAAAATAGCTATTTTAATGTTTTCTAGTAATTTGGGTAGTTCATGCTCTTTGTATTCAGGTACTATGGTTATACTTGAATGTAGCTCTTTAGGGAAAAAATTTAAAATTTCTTTATTGCTTTGAAATAGCCCTTTTACACCTATTAATATCAATTTTGCATCAATAACTTGTTCTTTGATAGTTGAAAAAATTTTGGGTATATCAAGGCATCCTTTTCTGTAGTCAAAGGTTCCAATAAATCCAATATTATTCTGTTTTTTATCTAATTTGGATAATTTACTGAGGCTTTCTTTCTTTATTTCAGTTAATCCAAAAGGAAGATTTATGATTTTGTTTATTGAGTAACCGTTTTGAATTAAAAAGTTTACATCTTCATGATTGCTTACATTTATTAAATCAGCTTTGGTTAAAGATAGTAGAAATCTTTTTATCTTATAATCTATAATATTTCCGAACCGCAGCTTTGATACAATTTTTTTAGCTCTTGCTATTACACTGTTATTCTCAGGCCATTTAATTTGTTTTAGGTGCGGTATAAATAAGACAGATCGAACAACTATTAATGGTGACAAACTAAATGTACTCTTTACTTGATGAAGTTGGTTTGCATCGATGTCAATTACATCGTAATGATGAGCATTATATTCTAAATATGAGCAAACATTATGCGGGTAATTCTTATGGACTTCAATAGAATTCTTTAGTAAATATTCTTTAATTTCTTCAGGGCCAACTACAGTAGCAGAATGCCCAATTTGGTTAATAGCTTCTGCAAGTTCAATAACTACTTTTGGTCCACCCAGCTCTTTCTTTAGAGTTGCTTGTGAAATAAGTAGTATTTTCAATTTGTTACTCATGAATTATATATGATTGTTTATATAATATTTCTACTATGTACAAGTCTTATTTATGCCTATTTTATATTTCTTATTGTATGTATTCTGATATTTGTTTTTATCTACTAATTACTTTCTGTTAATAGGGACTAAGGTTGAATGTTATTGGTTCTGTAATTTTGCATTTTCAACTAAATTTAGTATTTATTTTTATAATATAAAATTAGAGGTATAACAATTAATCATTTTGCAGCTTTCCTTACTTTATACTTTTATAATTTTGCAATGTTTGTAAAGTCACAGCATTCCAATTAAATTGTTGTACCCATTCTAAGCAACAATTTTGCATATTTGTATATTCAGATTGATCTTTTATTAAAATATTTCTTATTGCTTTTTCTAAATCTTCAGAGGAATTCTGTCCCACCACGAGTCCAGTTTCACCATCCTTAACAAATTCATTCATTGCTCCTGCATTTGTGCAAATTACTGGTGTTCCACAAGCTTGGGCTTCTAATAAAGTTAATCCCATTAGTTCAGGTATTGCAGTATATGTTTTATACATATCAGTATGCACCGAAGCTAAAATATTTAATTTTGCACTACGGTAATGATTTATTAATTCATCATCATTGGAGTTGTGAATAAATTTGATTGATGATCCGCTTGATATTTGTCTTAAATATTCATAATACTCTTTATGATATATCTTTCCAATTATTATCAACTCAAAGTTTGGAAGATTTAATTTTTTGAAAGCCTCAATCACATAGTTAATTCCTTTGTGAGGGAGAATGCGACCAACACATAAAACCTTGTTTTCTTTTGGTGTATTTGGTGTTCCTGGATTAAATTTATCTAAGCTTACACCTCCTTTTACTGCTGTAGCTTTACTCTTTAATAAACTGGGCAAGGGTATTATAGCGAAATTTGATTGTGCAAAAACTTTGTTGTAACTTTTAAATATTGGAAGTTTGTTACTTAGTACTATTTCGCCTCCGCCACCATGATCGGTAACAAATATCTTTTTGCCTAATAGTTTCCCTGCTATGCAGGATAGATCTGATACAAACGTATATATTTGGTGAACATGTATAATGTCAGCTTTGATCAATTCTTTTATAAATGTAAATGCTAATGGATTGACTTTGTTTCCATTTAAAAGCTTTATTATTGGAAATATTTCTATAGTTAAGTTATCTTTTTTATAACTTTCTCTCTTTTTCGAAAAGCTAATCAATGTGGTGTCTACATGTGTTGACATGTTGTAGGCAAGTTCAAAAGGGTATCTTTCTCCACCACCAACAATAGAATTATTGTCAAAATACGTTGGACTAATGTGAATAACTTTCATTTATGTTATTGATTTAATGTATAAACTAATATATTTAAATATACAATTAGCGGTGCTTAGTAATTTTATAAATTCCATATACAAAGTTCATTAGCACTTGAACAGTAGATGTGAAGACGTTGAAGATTAGAGCTCCTTGTATATTAGATACATCTATAATGGACACTCCTACTGCAATTAACAAGATGTTTGTTGAAATACTAATTACTGGGTTTAAGATCCAGCCTCTACTGGATTCTAAATTCAATATTACCCCATTTACTAATATTATACCCGCACCAATGATGTATAAAATCAATTCAGTTCTCAATTCACTGTATTCACCTCCTAAAATCCAAAGTATCTGTTTAGAGAATATATATGTAAAACCTATCATGCCTACGCATATAGCTGTCAATATTAATAATGATATTATAAAACGTTTTAATAAGACACTGCGTAGCTGTGGTAATATTGCAAATCTTGGTATGATAAGAGTGCTAAATACACTTGTGAATAATCCCAATGCTATTCCTAAACGTCCTAAAGCTCCTAATTGAGCTACACCATTAGTTGATCCAAAAAATGTGATTATCCATAATGTAATTTGCCCAGAAAACGAATAATAAATAGCGCCAGGTAATGTGCGTTTAACAATAGATAGTATTTTGGTTTTTATAGTGTCGTTAGGTTTTTGATTTAAGTTTATATCATGTATTAATAACTGTTTCAATTTTCTATTTCCCCATAATTGGGGCAGTCCTGCAGCTAACACTCCAATAAAGGCAAATGGAAATATTGTTACGGTTAATGCTGTGCTTAATAACTTAATTGTATTTACTCCAATTTGTATTTTTTGTAAATTGACTATATCCTGTTTTAATTTTATTACGGTCTCTAGTAAACTGCTAGAAATTGAAATATAAAATGAGGGTATAATTGAAAGTATGATTAGTATAGTTAATAGCCAGCTAGCATTATGATGCGTTAGTACATATATAGAGATTGGTATCCCGAAAGTTAAGGTAACTATAGCAAATTTTTTTCTTAAATATAATCCTGTAGAAAGTACTTCTCCTAATTTGTTTTTGTCTTGCCAAACTTGTCCTCCTTGTGACATTACACCAGTAGAGATGCCGCCACCATCAGCAAGTAAGTTCATTGTTCCTAATAAAGTATTTGCCAAAGTATATAATGCATACTCATGTGTTGGTAATAACCTTATTATGAGAATTCCACTTATAAAACCAATTGCTTGTACTATTATTTGAGCTGTACTTGTTATTGATATTAGTCTTCCCCATTCGAAAAACTTTAAATATTTTGGATTTGTGTAGATGCTTTGGGCAAGTACTTTCATGAATATACTATTGTTTATCTTGTATCAAGATTGCTCTCTTTATTTTATCTTTTATTGAAAATATTAAATCTAAATTTTTCTTTTTCTGCATAATTGTATGCATACCCATAACTGTTTTCTTGTTTAGTTCCGTTTAAAACTATCATTAATTGTTTTAACTTATGAGTTGTATAAATATCTGTTGCAATTTTAATTTGATCTGTAGTAGTGTAGTTGTATCTGACTACATATATTGATGAATCTATATGAGGAGCTAAAGTGAAAGCATCTGCTACCTGGCCTACTGGCGCTGTATCCACAATAATAAAATCAAAGTTGGCTCTTAATACAGAGAATAAGTTTTCAACTTTTGATTTTCCCATTGTTTCATAAGGGTCCGTTGGTATAGCGCCTGAATCTATTACGAATAAGTTTTCAACTGAAGGCGATGCTTGTATAATATCGTCAACTAATAACTCTTCTGACGTTAGATAATCTGTTATACCTTGTGACTTGATTAAATGTAAATTTGTAACCAGGCCAGGTTTTCTTAAGTCGAAATTTAAAATTACTACCTTCTTGCCAGTGGAAGCTAACGTTGCTCCTAGGTTTATGCTGAAAAATGTTTTTCCTTCTCCACTAACGCTTGATGTTACCAAGATTACTTTATTTTCCTTATTTAGAATTGTATATCTTAAGTTTGTTATCAATAAACGAAACATTTCGTTCATAGGTGTTCTACTTTTTTCTTTCACAGCCAATCCACCTGTTTTACTGTAACCTATTTCCCCCAGCGTTGGTGTGTTAGTTAGATTTTTGATCTCATCCAAACTCTGTATCTTATTGTTTATTGTTCTTTTTAGGTATATAAATGCCATAGGTAAAAATAATCCTAATAATATATTGTATAGGTATATATTCGAACTATTAGGAGATACTTGCCCAAAATTTGATGCTGGGTCTACAGTTCTACTGTTTGAAACTGTCGCTGCTAATGATAGTGCTGATTCTTCTCTCTTTTGTAATAAGTAAGTATATATTTGTTGTTTTATTTCTTGTTCTCTTGTTATTTCTATTAATTCTCTTTCTACTACTGGTACTTGGTTTATTTTTGAACCGAACACTCCTGAGTTTAGTTCTAAATTTTGTTTAGAAATTTTTAATGACTTTTTTATATTATTCAAATTCTCTAAAATATTTGATCTAATATTGTTTAATTGATCATTAATGTTGTGTATTAAAGGATTATCTAAATTGTTTATTCCTAATAATTGCTCTCGTTCTAATTGTAGTTGATTGAAACGGTTAATTAAAACTATTAAGGTTGGATCAGATATGCTTAGTGAGCTTGGGACTACGCTATATCTGTTACCTTTTTTCTTTAAATAGTTTTCAATTGATTCTAGTATGTCCTGTTGAATAGCTAGTTCAGCTAATTTCTTATTGTAGTCACTTGCTTCTGATACGTACTGTTTTGCTTGTGTACTTACATCTGTTAATTTATTTTGCCGTTTGTATGTTTCCACATTTTTTTCAACCGTATTTAGTTCAGTTGTTAAGTACACTAAACGATCATCAATAAATTGTAAGGTTTTTTTAGCTATTTGATTTTTGTCATTTACAGCCTCTTTATTATAAACTTCAATTAATTTATTTATTATATCTATTCCTTTTTGTGGTACAGCATCTGTCAAACTTAATACTAAAGCGCTAGTTTTTGCATTATATGGTGTAACGTTTAGCTTTCCAGAGTAGTAGCCAGCTGTTGAAGGGATGTCCTTTATTTGAGCTATTATAGGTTGGCCTTCCGAGGTTGGGGAAATTGATGAAGTTGTTATTATTGTAAAATCTCCATAAGGTCTTTTTATTAGTTGACCAAATTTGTGAGCTGTTTTTTTGTTGCCGTCTTCGTCTTCAGCTAAATCATAGGTGTTATTATCTCTTATATAGATATAAAGAGACTTATTATATCCGGTTTTCTTTATATTGTTTGAAATTATCTTAATGGGTACTTGGCTTGCATAAATTTCCTGATCGTGCACCTTTCCTTTTATGTAGTAATTAGTTTTTAAATCTAACTCACTAAGTGCTTGTTGCATCAAACTGTTAGATTTTAATATTAATATTTCATTGTCAATACTTTTTGAAGAGTTCAATAGGTCTATGTCACTAAATGCAGCTGATTCCGTTAGGCCTGTTCCACCATTCGCGTTTTTTATTAATAGTGTCGTACTAATAAGGTATTGTGGTGTAGTGTACCTTAAATACATGTGCGCAATTGAAATTCCTGCTATTGTTCCTATAATATATAAGTACCAGAACTTTAGATAGCTCCGTACTATTTTCATTATGTCTTTGGGGGCTGTTTGTTCTTGATACATAGATTCTTTTTTTTTAATATAATTCTTTTAAGCTATTTAGTTATTACAACTACAGGTTTGCAATAATTAAGGCTAATATCGATATAATAGATGTTCCAATTGATACGCCAAACTGTATGTTGCTTCTTGATGTGCTTGTTTGTGCAGCTTTAGACTTCTCAGGTTCTACATACACAATATCATTTTGTTGTAAGTAGTAGAATGGGGAATTGAGTACCTCTTTATTAGTTAAGTCTATTCTTATTACTTGTCTTTCCCCTTTGTTTTCCCTTATTAGAGCTATGCTTTCTCTTCTTCCATAAGGTGTTAAGTCTCCAGCTAATGCGATTGCTTGTAGTATATTTAGGTTTTCTGTAGGTATAGTGTAAGTTGAAGGTGAGTTTACCTCGCCTAAAATCGTTACCTTAAAATTTGTAAACCGGATGTTTACTATTGGTTTTTTTACATACTTGTTTATCTCTGTCGTCAACTTTTCTGTTGCTTCTTCTCTTGTTAATCCCAACAGCTGTACTTTTCCTACAATAGGAAAATTTATGTTTCCATTTTCATCTACTAAGTATCCTCCTTTGTTTGTGTCTCCAATTCCACTTTCGCCCCCAGAGGATTTTAAAGTTCCGCCATTAAAAAGTGTATTAGATTCTAAACTCAGTGTGCTCACTGTTATGTCTAGTAAGTCATCTACCTGAATTTTAGGTTTAATTTTGTTCTGTATTTCAATTTTGTAATCTGCTTCTTTAATTTCACTTAAATAAGTGAGGTTTCTTTTTGAGCAAGATGCTAAAATAATTAAAGTTGTTATGAATAATATGTTTAACAGTGGCTTCATTTTAATTTATTTTATACTTTTATGGTATTTGCTCTTGTGAGCTATGTTTGTTTTATTCTTATTATAATAATTATTTTTGGTTGTTATTATTTATCAATAGTACTTTTTTTACAAGTGATAATATTAATTTTTCTATATACTTCATAGTTTTTCCTTTTGCAAGATACTTCCTTTTTTTTGTAATATATAAATTACTTCAAAGTTTGTGCCAATTATATATAACATTTATTTAGTTTATACGTATAGTGCGGCTGAGAATTGAGGGTAGATATTCCCAAATTTGGAAACATTTCCAAGTTTGGATCGTTTTTCAAAAACTTATTTACTTTTGTAAAATTTTATAATTTTTTAATTAAAAATTATAAGTTGATATCTTCTCCTTAATAGATTTATATTTTTAGAATTAATTTAATCTATGTCCAGTCATTGTTTTTTTTAGCTTTGATTGCAAATATTTGTTATTTTAATTTATTGTATTCTAGATTTTAACTTTTCATTTTTTATATAAATGAAGAAGCCCTTTAGAATTTTCTAAAGGGCTTTCAAGTGGTCGCGTAGGGAGTCGAACCCCAAACCTTCTGATTCGTAGTCAGATGCTCTATCCAGTTGAGCTACGTGACCAGTTATTTAGTGATGCAAATGTAGAAGCTTTTTGGGTTATGCGCAAGTACTAGCGTGAAATTTTCTGTAAAAAGTTTCTAACTGCTTCTCTGTAATGCTTTTTTGATGGCGCGGTTCAGTAAAAAATATATTCCTCCTAAAGAAATCACCACCAAAGCGCCTAAGAGTAGCTTCCCCGAGGTGCCGGCATTGGGGTCTTGTAAGAGGGCGAGCAGGTCTTGGGCTTGGGTGCCTACCCAGAAGAAGAAGAGCGTGCGGGGCAACATGCCCAGCATACTGGCCAATAAGAATCTGCCTCGGGGTACCTGTACCAGGGATAAGACGAAGGTCATAAACGCAAAGGGTAGCACAGGGGAGATACGGGTCAGGATGATCAGGCTCCAGCTGTGTTCCCGTAATTCGACCATCACCCCTTCGGCTTTGGGGAATTGGTGCAGAAAGGCCGTCATCTTTCCATGGTCAATGAGCCGGGCCACGGCGTAACCAACCAGGGCCGCGATACCATACGAAATCACGACTCCTATAAAAGCGCTCCAGCCAAACAGAAAGCCCGTTGCCAGGGCCACGAAGGTAGTAGGGGTAATGGCGAAGGCCATGGTAAGGGAGACTGCCAGAAAATAGAGGACTTGCTGCAAGGGAGAAAGAGATGCGAGTAAGTCTTGGTTATGGTAGAGCCAAAGGGCCAGGGCTGAGCTCGCTAGCACGGGAACCACCACCAGCAAGAGAGAGTAAAGCAGCGTACCGGTATTTTGTTTCAGGAGTTTCTTCCACATAAGCGCGTCTCAATATCGGGTATTGATGGTCTTAAAAAGTAATGATAATCATAATTTAACACTCGCTCGCCTCTGGCGAGTGTGGGCTACTTTCGGCGTCCCGCCGCTTTGTATACGAGATCAAATATACTAAGAAGCGGCGGGACGCCGCAGGTACCTCACACTCGCCAGAGGCGAGCGAGTAAATGCATTACTTTGTATGATTACTCTGTGTTTTCTGGAAAGTACGGGGAAAACGCATAAACCGCACAAACCGCTGATGGGAGACAGGGTAGAAAATGCCTTCCTTTTTCTAACTTGCACCCAGACCACCGTATAAGACGCTATGAAATTCGGAACCAAGACCATACACGCAGGCGTATCGCCGGACCCTACCACCGGAGCCATTATGACCCCCATTTACCAGACTTCCACCTACGTGCAGCGCTCGCCCGGCGACCACAACGGCTATGAGTATTCCCGGACCCATAACCCCACCCGGAGTGCGCTGCAAAGTGCCCTAGCTGCCCTGGAGAATGGGAAACATGGCTTGTGCTTTGCCTCGGGCATGGCCGCTACCGACTGTATCATTAAAATGCTGAAGCCCGGCGATGAGGTGATTGCCACCAATGACTTGTACGGCGGTACGTACCGGATTTTCACGAAGGTGTTTCAGGAGTATGGCATCAAGTTCCAGTTTGTGTCCATGGCCGATATCAGCACCATAGATCAGTATGTGACTGAAAGAACCAAGATGGTCTGGGTAGAAACGCCTACCAATCCGTTGTTGAATATCATTGATATAAAAGGTGCCGCCGAAATCTGCCGCAGACGTAACCTGCTGTTGGTGGTGGACAATACTTTCTCCACGCCATACTT
Source organism: Rufibacter sp. JT3400010 (assembly GCF_054956755.1). Classification (NCBI taxonomy): domain Bacteria; kingdom Pseudomonadati; phylum Bacteroidota; class Cytophagia; order Cytophagales; family Hymenobacteraceae; genus Rufibacter; species Rufibacter sp. JT3400010. The sequence goes on from NZ_JBUDXA010000025.1 coordinate 50,162, forward strand.
GCAAACTCCGCTGGACCTGGGGGCTGATATTGTCATGCATTCCCTGACCAAATACATGGCCGGTCACTCAGACGTAGTGATGGGGGCTTTAGTGGTGCAGGACGATGAATTAGCCGAGCGGCTAGCTTTCCTGCAGAATGCCTGCGGCGGCACGCCTGGTCCGCAAGACTGCTTTCTGGTGCTGCGCGGCCTGAAGACCCTGCACGTGCGCATGCAACGCCACTGTGAGAACGGAAAGGTCATTGCAGAATACCTACGTCAGCACCCTAAAGTAGGAAAAGTCTACTGGCCCGGATTTGAGAATCACCCTAACCACCAGATTGCCCGGGAGCAGATGCGCGATTTTGGCGGCATGATTTCCTTTGAGCTGAAAGGCGACCGGATGGAAGATGCCATTCAGGTACTGGAGAAACTGCATTACTTCGCCCTCGCCGAGTCGCTGGGCGGCGTAGAGTCGCTCTGCGGACACCCTGCCACCATGACGCACGCCAGCATTCCGCAGGTGGAACGTCTTAAAGGCGGCCTTTCTGATACGCTCATCCGCTTGAGCGTGGGCATTGAAGACGTAGAAGATTTGATTGCCGATTTGGAGCAGGCCATTGGGTAAATTCTTATGGTCTTAGTGGAAAGCCCCGTTGGTGATAATCCCTCGGGGCTTTCTGTTTTAGGGCCGTTTTTAGAAAATAAACCAGAAATGATGAATTCTGTGTCTAGTAATCATTTCAGAGGTAGGGGCAATCCCTAGTGGCTGCTCTCTTGCGTTTGCTGATGAATGTTATCTGCTATCGTGGGACAGGTCGCGACCTGTCCGTACAGGCTTCGGGGATTAGCTTGGGGATGGGAAAGGGCAATGCTCCCGTATGTGCTTTCTGTATTTCAGGGCTGTTTTGCGGAAAAGGAGTATAAAGCAGTCCTGCTGCTGCGCTGGGGTAATAACCTTCTAAAATACTGTTCCGTTTTTATGATTGGAGAAGATGACAGCCTCTGTGCTTCTCATCATTCAATCTGGTTTTGTAGGTACCTATAGGAAAGGAGCGTGAACGATGGTATTAGCCAATTGCCGAGCCCAATTCACCGCCAATGATTTTGATTTCGTGGCTAGCGTATTATCCAGGCATAGTAAGCAGCGCGTGAGCGTGGTGGAGTTGCTGAGTGATCCTGAGTGCCGGGACGAGATGCTGGACCATGAAGCGCTGCCCAAAGCCTTGCTGTTCAGAGAAGGGCAGGTGGCGGTGTCGCAGCAACTGTATTTCTATGTGCTGGCCCGTACCGTGCTGCGGCGAAAAGGCATGGATGACCGGGAACTAGCGGATTACATTGGGGCGCTGCTCTGGCAATTTTCTACGGTACAGGGCATGCATTCGCCCCATGAGAAACTGCCGCACAAGTTCCAGTACATTGTAGAGATGCTGGAGGCCTTGTCTACCGCATCGGCCGCCGAGGCCTTTCTGATCAGAGTGCACATAGGCAATTACGCGCTTTTCCTTTCGGGCATGTTCCACGCCTGGATTGAGAAACGACAACAACGCGGGGCACCAGATCCGTCCTTTTATGAATCGGTGGGGCGGTCTAGTTTCCGGACGGCAGCCAGCCACAAGTTGGCGTATCAATTAGAATTAGCCCAGGTGTACGGCCTCCTAGCCGAAGGATTCAGAGATACCCGGTTGGCCCTGAATGAACTGGCCCAAACCATCTGGAAAACCGAAGACAAACCGCCTTTAACCTGGTAACAATCCTTTAGTCAAGGGCAAAAGCCACGTGGCAGGTGCTTTTGAATTTCAGTAACTCGGGGGTGAGTTTGAACCCATTTCCGCCAAACCCTTTGCCATAGAGTCCCACATCAATGTCTTGGTTGGTAGAATATGAATTATCTTCGGAGTCTAAGGTCCGGTAGTTTGCCATGTCTTGTACCGATCCTCTGGTCACTTTCATTACTTGGCAAAGATTATCAGCGGCTTTTACCGCATCTGCCAAGGCCAGGGAGTTGGCGGCTCTTCTAAGGCTATCGGCTTTGGTGTGGGAATAACTCACATTCTGGATGCGGTTGATTCTTGTTTTCAGTAGCTCTTCCATAAAGGACTCCAACCTTTTCAAGTCGGTGATTTTGATGGTCACTGACTGAGACGAGTTGTAACCGGTAAATTGCTGCTTTCCGTTTAGGTACGCGTAGTCCTTATTGGCGGAGATACTGCTGATTCTGATATCCTGCGCCGCCGAAGTGTATCTTTTTGCCAGCGTGAGTACATCATTGGTCACCGTCTGCACTTCCTGTACCGCATCTTTCATTCTATCCTTGGTAAAAGAAGCCTCTACGGAGATTTCTGCAACGTCTGGGTAGGTGGTTACGCTTCCGTAACCCAGCACCTTCACCTGTTTTTTCTCGGTGGCGGTTTGAGGTCCGCAAGAACCCAAAAGGCTTATGACCAGAAGTGAGCAGTAGAAAAAGGATTTTAGTGCGGAGAATGGATAGGAGAGAGGATGCATAGCAGAAGGAGTTTGGCGGTTGAGTTTAAAGGTATGTATTTCTAATATAGGTAATTGAATATGTTTTTAAGGAATTGATAGGCTGAATAAATGAATAGGAATTAAATTCAGGAGTCACGTTGGGCAACAACTCTTCGCACTAGGATAATGACCTTTACCGAAGATGCCATTTTAGGCTATTTTCCATAAAAGAAGGCTAAAATCAAAAGCTTAGCTAAGCATTTATGACCTGTTTTAGGAAAAATTCAGGTAATAGGCTCCTTGGCTTTTATGGGGGAATGACTGATGAGTATGCAAATTTGGGTTCTGAAAAGAGTGGGAATGCGTACATTTAGCCATCTTCTAGACTTTTAATCCCCAACCATGAAAAAGCTGTTTTCTCTCTTGCTCCTCGTTCTGCTATCTTCTTTGCTTACTGTCAATGCCCAATCTAAGGAGGAGAAGCAGGTAGCTGCGGCGGTGGGGCAACTGAAACAAGCCATGCTGTCTGGTGAGCGGCAAGCCTTGGAGGCGATTGTGACCAATAGCTTGAGCTACGGCCATTCCAGCGGGAAAGTAGAAGACAAGGCCACCTTTGTAGAGACGCTGGTAAGTGGTAAATCTGACTTCGTTACGATGGAGCTAACCAACCAGACCATTCAGGTTACGGGAAACACGGCCATTGTCCGGCACCAGCTTTCCGGCAAAACCAATGACAGCGGCAAACCCGGCGAGGTGAAGTTAGGCGTGATGCTGGTGTGGCAAAAGCAAAGCGGCCACTGGAAGCTGTTGGCTAGGCAGGCGTTTAAAATGTAAGCTGTTCCTGTTAAAACATTTGCCCGCTTGTATTGTTACTCTTCAGAAAGCTTCTCCCCTTGAGGGAGATAAAGAGGGGTGTTTACACAGGAGAGCCCACTATGGCTCGGAAGTTACTTCCGTGACTTTTTAAGCAGTATCCGCAAGTCACGGAAGTAACTTCCGCGCCATAGAAAAGGTTTTATGTTTTTCTCAACAAGATGAATTACAAGTGGGATGACCTAGATATCGTGCTCTCCTATGTAAACACCCCTCTACGCTCCCCTCAAGGGGAGAATCTTAAATAAGCGCAGTTGGTGTTACGGAAAGTCTGTGTTTCACAGGAATATTATAGGCTATAAAGCTTTTGCAATTTCTGTGTCCACGTTATTACTAGAACTCAATCAAGCAAAAAACGCCAGCTCTTTAAGCTGGCGTTTTTTGCTTGATTGTAGAAAAGAAGCCTCAAAACAGATGCTATTTCTGCTACTTACAAAGAAGTAAGGGTGAACGGCAGTTCCTGTACGTCTCGGGAGTTGGGGCCTACCATTACTTTGAAGTCTCCGGGCTCTGCACCGTAGGTCATGTCCTGGCGCCAGAAGGAAAGGTCGGCGGTGGTTAACGTGAAGATGATGGTTTTCTTTTCGCCGGGGGCGAAGGAAAGCTTCTGGAACTTCTTCAGTTCTTTCACGGGGCGGGCGGTACTGCCCACTAAGTCACGGATGTAAAGCTGTACCACTTCCTCGCCGACTATTTTGCCGGTATTAGTTACGTCTACGGTGACGGTGAGGGCTTCATTGCCGGAAATACTGTTTTTGCTGAGCATCGGCTTGCCGTAGTTAAAGGTAGTGTAGCTTAACCCATAACCGAACGGGTAGAGCGGGGTGTTGGGCACATCACGGTAGCGGGATTTGTACACGCGCTCACTGCCGGGCTCAGCGTGGGTGCCGTCATACGGACGGCCGGTGTTTTTCTGGTTGTAGTACAAAGGCAACTGCCCAACGGCTCTGGGAAACGAAACCGGTAGTTTACCCGCAGGGTTATACTCCCCGAACAATACGCTGGCGGTCGCATTTCCGGCTTCGGAACCCAGCGACCAAGTGGCCAGAATAGCCGGAATGTTCTGGTCTAGCCAGTTCAACTCCAACGGGCGGCCGCTGCTCACCAGCGCCACGATGGGTTTGCCGGTTTTATGGATTTCTTTTACCAGGTCCAGTTGGTTGCCGGGTAACCCGATGTCTGCGCGGGAAGCGCCTTCGCCGTTCATCACCGCACTTTCACCAATGGCCATAATCACCACATCGGCTTTCTGGGCAGCAGCTACGGCCTCGGCAAACATAGCTGTGGTGTTCGTGTACAAATCACAGCCTTGGGCGTATGTTACTTCGGCCCCCTTGGCGTATTTCTTAATGCCTTCCAGGAAAGTCACCGCGTGCTGTTCCTCGCCGAAGAAAGACCAAGTGCCGTTCATGTCTGCTTTGTTGTTGCCCAGTGGTCCAATCACCGCAATGCGCTTCACATTAGCGGTAAGGGGCAGCACATTGCCTTGGTTTTTCAGGAGCACGATGGATTTGCGAGCCATGTCAAACGCGGCCGCAAGGTTCTCTTTGGAGCGGATTTCCTTTTTCTCGCGCTTGGCGTCTGAATACAGGTACGGTTTGTCGAAAAGGCCCAGCTTGAACTTGAGCCACAATACCCGGCGCACTGATTCGTCCAGGATTTTGGGATCTAGTTTGCCGCTTCTTACCATTTCAGGGACAAAACGGAGGTAGGCTTCGCCCATCATGTCTACATCGGTACCGGCTCTTAGGGCCTGCTCGGCGGCTTGGGCGTGGTCTTTGGCGTAGCCGTGGTTCGCCATTTCAGTAATATTTTGCCAGTCTGAGATAACGGCTCCTTTAAAGCCCCATTCCTTCCGGAGAATTTGCTGCATGGTGAACATGTTGCCTGTGGCCGGAACTCCGTTCAGCTCGTTGAACGCCGACATTAAGGTAGCAGAACCAGCATCCAGCGCCGCTTTGAACGGCGGCAGGTACACATCGCGCAACAGGTATTCAGACATGTCAGTGGTGTTATAGTCGCGGCCTCCTTCCGCAGCTCCGTAGGCCACAAAGTGCTTCACGCAGGCGGCCATGGTGCGTGGGTCGGCCAGGTCTTTGCCTTGGAACCCTCTCACGCGGGCGGCGGCAATCAAAGAACCCAGATAGGTGTCTTCACCCGCTCCCTCGGCGGTACGTCCCCAACGGCCGTCTCGGGTCACGTCTACCATGGGTGCGAAGGTGAGGTTGATGCCACCCGCCGTAGATTCCAGCGCCGCCACCCGGGCACCGTTTTCAATGGCTGCTAAATCCCAACTGGCAGATTCGCCCAAGGGGATAGGGAAGATGGTTTTAAACCCGTGGATAATGTCGGCGCCAATCAGCAGAGGAATGCCCAAGCGGGACTCTTTGACGGCGATGCGCTGGAGCTTGCCAATGTACTCGGCGCCATGCGTATTGAATAAGCCTGTGATTTGGCCTTTCTTAATAGACTCGTTGATTCTGTTTAATTGCGTGGCATTGGCGGTAGGGCCGGTGTTGAACATTTCACCTACCACAAAATTAAGCTGACCCACTTTTTCCTCCAGCGTCATTTTGGCCAGCAGGTCTTCTATGCGCTTATCTGTGGGTTCTTTGCTTTGGGCGTTGGTAAATGAGGTAAAGGTGAATAAAGTAAAACTGAGTAGTAAAAGAGGGGTGGTAAACCTTTTCATGGGTTCGGTTTTAGGTGGTAAAAAGACTGTTTTTGTCTTGCTTATTCAGCGAAAACAAGGATGAATTTAGAGCTTGTTTAAATTTGAGGTTTGCAGGCGAAAATAGCCAGAGAAAGGTTCTGCGGAATCTTTTTTTGAGCAGCGTAGCAGCGCTACGGTGTGAGAAAAAGGCGAACGCAGGTTCTTTTTATGGCTATTTGCAGCGCAAAGATGAAATTTAAACATGCTCTTAGAAGGAGGTTAAAGCGGAAGGGCTTGAATAAGGATGCGTTTGGTAAAGGATGAAATTGATTTCAGTCTAGTTGGGTAAAGCCAAAGAGCAATTCAGTAGGCTTTTGGTTTAGCTTAACGCCGGGATAAATGTAGGTCAGATAGGAATATCTCTCCTAAGTAGGAAATACATCAATACTACATCAATGAGAGAAGTACTGATACATCAGGAATACATCAAAATAGGCAAAGTGGTATATATTGGCTGTTTATACTGCTTCCTTAATAAAAATAAGCTTATAATTAATTTATTGCAATTACATCAGTACATTTAAAGTAGAATATACTAAAGTCATAGTAAGTATGCAGTGTACACGGGGTAAAGTAGGTCTGCTTCTAATCTGGTTGCTGGTGGTCTTCACCTCAACAGTGCAGGCGCAGCAGTACTTCTTTGGTAATCCCATTATTCGTAATTACAAGCCCGAGGAGTTCAAAGGAGGCATCCAGAGTTGGGGCATTGTGCAGGACGATCGCGAGTTGCTTTACATCGCTAATAACTTCGGGTTGTTGGAGTTTGACGGGGCTACCTGGAACTTGTACTCTCCCAAAAACGGGAGCAAAGTACGGTCTGTGTATGTGGGGGCTGATGATAAAGTCTACGTAGGCGGTCAAGCCGATTTTGGGTATTTCAAGCCTGACAAACAGGGCATTCTAAAGTACATTTCGCTAGCAGACAGCCTGCCCCATAAATACCGCAATTTTGACGAGGTCTGGCGCATCTACGAGCAGGATGGGCGTATCTACTTCTTCACCTTCAAGAACATCTACTCGTATAGGCCCGGGCAGAAACTGCAGGTGATTGTGCCAGACAGTCCGTTGGAATTTTCCTTTCAGGTAAACAAAGAGATCTATTCCCTGGTCTGGGGCAAAGGACTTGCTTTGCTGGAGAACAATAAATTGCGCCTGCTGCCTGGCGGCGAGTTTTTCAAGGATAAACTGATTGCCTCGGTTTTGCCTTATGATAAAAACCGGCTAATTGTGTTCACTATCAAGGAAGGCGCCTTTCTCTATGACGGGCATGGAGTGACACCGTTCCAGATGTCGCCAGACGTAACAAACAACGGCCTGATTGTGAATCAGGTGCTGTTGCTCAAAGACGGTAATTTTGCTTTGGCAACACAGAACAAAGGCTTGGTGCTCATGAACAACCAAGGGCAGATGCTGCTGAACACTACCCTTCGGGAGGGCCTTATGGATAACACCGTTCATTCCATCTACCAAGACACCCAGGATAATCTCTGGTTGGGCATGAATAACGGGATTACCATGGTGGAACTGAGTTCGCCGTTTAGCCGGTTAGACGGAACCATGGGTTTATCAGGCACGGGATATGCGGCGCTTCAGAAGGACAGTGTGCTGTATTTGGGTACCAATAGTGGACTGTTTGTCTCTAAAGTGTTTTCCCCTAAGAAGAGCTTCTCTTTAGTGAACAACAGCACGGGACAGGTATATCACCTGAACCAATTAGGAAGCCACGTGCTCATGGGCCATCATAACGGACCTTACCTGGTGAAGGAAAATCAAGCCGCACTTCTTACCCCCGGGGCCGGGGCCTGGGAGTTTGTGCCAGTGCCCAAGCAGCCCGAGAAAGTGTTAATGGGCTCTTATAAAGGGATCAGCTTGCTTTCGGCCACGCAGGAAGGCGTTACTTTCCTGAAGGATTTTCCCGGTCTGGAAGAATCTTCCAGGGTGTTGGAGTTTGACAAGGATGGCGAACTCTGGATGGCCCACGGCTACAAAGGCATCTTCCGGATTGCGCTAGACTCCAAGCAGGAGAAAATCACTTCTGTGCGTTTCTACAACTCTAAACATGGCTTACCTTCAGACCAACTGGTTAACATGGAGAAAATCAGGAATGAGCTGATTTTTCCGGCCCTGTACGGCATCTATAAGTTTGATAAAGTTAAAGACCGGTTTGTGGTGCACCAGCAGTACTCCAAATTGTTCGCACCCACTGAGCACGTGATTGAAATGGAACAGGACGTGCAAGGCAACATTTACTTCATCTCCAACCAGCGCGTAGGCAAAATCACCTTTGATCCCTTCGGGAAGCCCACCATGGAAGACCGCCTGTTCAATAACCTGCGCGAACAATTGAATGATGATCTCAGCTTTATTCAGGTGTTGGACATCAATAATGTGCTTTTTGGCGCCAAGGAAGGGTTCATCCACTACAACGCGGCCAAGAACAAACGAATGGTGCCGTTTCAAACCCGTTTGGCCAGGTTCTATACCATTTCCAACGAAGCAGATTCACTGTTGCTTTCGGGCCGTTTACTGGATAACGCCTCAGATACAGAACTGCCTTATGCCTTGAATTCGCTTCGTTTTGTGTATGCGGCCTCTTTTTACGAGAAGCCTGAAAAAACGCAGTTCCAGTATTTGCTGAAGAACTTTGACACGGCCTGGTCTGAATGGACTACCAAAACCGAGAAAGAGTACACCAACCTGCCCGAAGGCACCTATGTTTTTCAGGTTAGGGCGCGCAATATCTACGGAACCATCAGTGAGGCCAAAAGCTTTGAGTTTGTGGTGAATCCGCCTTTTTACCGCAGCACCTGGGCATACATGGTGTACACCATCTTTGGGTTCATGTTGTTAGGCGCCGCTTTCTACCAGGTAGACAAGCGCTTCAAAAACGAAAAGCGCCGCATTCTGCTGGATAAAGAACGAAAACTGGGTCAGAAAGAGATTGAGATCAGACATATCACCAACCAGAGTGAGCAGGAGATTGACCGCCTGCGCAACGAGAAGTTCCAGGCCGAACTAGACCACAAAAACCGGGAACTGACGTACTCCACCATCCACCTCATTAATAAGAATGAGTTGCTGAGCAACGTAAAGCTGGAATTGCAGGAAATTCTGAAAAACGGCGGACATACGGCTTCACCCGAAGAACTGAAGAAGATCATCCGCAGCATTGACCACAACATCACCAGCGAGGTAGACTGGAAACAGTTTGAAATGCATTTCAACCACGTACACGGCGATTTCATTCATCGGCTACAGGACCAATTCCCGAACCTTACTCCGCAGGAGATCAAGCTCAGTACTTACCTGCGTCTGAACCTGACTACCAAAGATATTGCCCAATTACTGAACATCTCAGTGCGTGGAGTGGAAATCAGCCGATACCGCTTACGAAAACGCCTGTGCCTGGATCGCAGCGAAAACCTGACGGATTTTATGCTGAAGTTTTAAGCAAAGTTCGGGTAAAAGTGTTTCGGGCGCATTTTCGAGAAAGTATCCCTAAAACACCTTTTCGTGAAACTGGTTTTCTGAGACTGGATTTCAAGCGTTGTGATTGGTCATTGGCAGAGACACTCGTAGGTCTTTCAGACACTACGAGGGCTTTTGAGCCAGCGGCATCTCTTCTATGGTTCAAGTTTTTAACTTGGACGTAAAATGACCTGAAGTTTGTAAATCAGGGAGGCGTTAGCCTCTAATTAACTGATTGAATTGAAACAAAAATATCTTCTTCTCTCTTTGTCATCCTGAAAAGATCTCGGTGGCGAACGGTAATGGTGTTTATTTAAAACTTTTCAAGTTCGCCCACAAGATCCTTTCAGGATGACAAAAGAGATAGTTTCCTTTGTCCTGCTACTTAGAACAACCAGTTGTTAATTCTTTGCCCGTTGGTACTGGAAAGGCCATTCCAGGTCTACGCCGAGCTCTTTGGCAGCGTGAAGCGGAAAATACGGGTCTCTTAATAACTCTCGGGCCAATAATACCACATCGGCTTGGCCGCTGGCAATAATGTCTTCGGCTTGTTGGGCGGTTGTGATCATGCCTACTGCCCCGGTCATGATTTCGGCCTCTTTTCTGATTTTCTCGGCAAAAGAAACCTGGTAGCCGGGGCCAACCGGAATGCGTACGCGGGGCACGTTGCCACCGGTAGAGGTATCTATCAGGTCCACGCCTTTGGCTTTTAGGTGGCGGGCCAGGGCCACGGAGTCTTCTTCGTTCCAGCCGTCTGGGGTCCAGTCGGTGGCCGAAATGCGCACCAGTAAGGGGTAGTCAGTGGGCCAGACTTCTTTGACGCTGTCCACCACTTCCAGAAGCAACCTGATTCTATTCTCAAAGGAGCCGCCGTATTCATCTGTTCTGTGGTTGCTCAACGGCGAGAAGAACTGGTGCAGCAGGTAGCCGTGGGCGCCGTGAATTTCCACTACTTTAAATCCTGCTTCCAAGGACCGGGCTGCGGCGGCTTTGAAATCTGCCAGTACTTTCTGGATGCCGGCCTGGTCTAGTTCAAGGGGCGTAATGCCCCCTTCCTGAAAAGGAATGGCACTTGGGGCTACGGTGGTCCAGGCTCCTTCCTCGCCGGGGTGCAGGGCCGTGCCGCCTTTCCAGGGGGAACGGTGGCTGGCTTTACGCCCAGCGTGCCCTAACTGAATACCCGCCACGGAGCCGTGCGCCTCCAGAAAAGCGACAATCCGTTTCAGTTGGGGCAAGTGTTCGTCTTTCCAGATGCCCAGGTCGTCTGGCGTGATGCGTGCTTCCGGCGAAACAGCGGTGGCTTCCAGAATGACCAATCCGGCACCGCCCACGGCCCGGCTGCCCAAATGCACCAGGTGCCAGTCAGTGGCGAAACCGTCCTGGCTGGAGTACTGGCACATGGGAGAGACCACAATTCGGTTTTTCAGTTGGATGCTTTTGATCTGTAATGGACTGAAGAGAGCGCTCATAGAAATGTCTTTTGGCAAAGTTCTACATACTTCATCTGGTACGGAAAGTTTGCCAACTGCGGTATAGCAGAAGGAACTTGGCTTTTTAAGGGAGAAGCTTAAGGCTCTGTTTTAAGGGTGTTTCTTTGAAACAGGTTCAAAATAGATAATACTACAAGTAGTAGTTCTGGAAAAACTAAAATGTTCCCCTCGCTCGCCTCTGGCGAGTGAGGGCTAACTTCGGCCTCTGGCCGTTCTCTGCTCATTTTGAATAAATGCGTGCAAAGCGGCGGGACGCCGAAGGTAGCTCACACTTGCCAGAGGCGAGCGAGGGGAACATTAACTTAGCGAATGCGGCTTTGGCTGAAAATAGTAAAGCCACTCAGCTTTACTAAGTGGCTTTGGTGTAAGCATTAAGTTGTATTCAGTCTTTAAAGGACCAACGGAATAGGAGTTTAGATAAAATGATACAAGAACGTGATGACACCGGTAAAAGCCGGTTTCTTGCTGTTTTCAATTTCCATGGTTACCTCTAAACGGGCTTTGATCACGCCGCGCAGGTTTACGGCCGAAAGTAGTTTCACCCGCAGGCGCAGGGCGCTGTTTACCAGCACCGCCTGGTTGAACCGCAGACTTTCAATCTCATAGTTCACCTGCATTTTTAGGTTTTCAATGGAGATAATCTGTCCCCAGAGGTAAGGCAGCAGTGATACGGTTAAGTAGCCGTGCGCGATGGTGCTTTTGAATGGCGATTCGGTTTGGGCGCGTTCCGCATCCAGGTGAATCCATTGGTGGTCTAACGTGGCATCGGCAAAGAGATTGATCTGCTCCTGGGTAATGGTGTGGTACTCAGACACACCCATTTCAGCTCCTTCGTACTTCTGTAAGTCTTCGAAACTGCGGATGATTATCTTGCTCATGAAATAGTCTGTTGTCTTTAAATAATGTGCGGATTTGTAGTGCTAAGGTAACTCTTTTACTTGTTTGTGAAAGTAAGTTACAGCAAGAGTCTGTTTTAAATTACTGCCGGAAAGCGGAGGATAGGATGGGGTAGGGGTAAAAGCACAAACGCCGGTTACAGGAACCGGCGTTTGTTTTGGTAGTCTTTTCTGAAAAACAGTGCTTACATGGAAAGCACGGGTACTCGTGGTCCCCGGCGAGTCTGGAGACTTGCTTCATTCTGAGGCACGAGACTGGAGTCTCGCGCCAGTGAGGTCTTCAAGACCTCACTGGTTTTTGGTGCGTTTTCTGAAAATGGCCGCCAAAGGCAGCTTGTTAAAAAGGCTTCCTTCGGAAGGTTTAGGAATAAGCCTGCTGCTTAGTTTGCCTCCAGAATCTGGAAGAGCTCATCTAGCTTAGGCGTGAGGATAATCTCGGTACGGCGGTTTCTCTGGCGGGCTTCAGGCGTTTTGGCGGCTACCAAGGGAACGTTTTCGGCGCGGCCGGAAGGGGTGATTTTGGTGCCTGCCAAGCCAGAGGTGGTAAGGATACGGGTAATTTCGGTGGCGCGCAACACGCTCAGGTCCCAGTTGTCTTGCATACCAGCGGTACCGCGGGCTACAGGTACGTCATCGGTGTGGCCTTCTACCACTACGTTCACGTCTTCCTGGTCTTTGAGGGCGGCGGCTAGTTTCCGGAGGGCGTCCTGGCCTTTGGCGTCTACTTTGGTGCTGCCAGATTTAAACAATAATTGCTCCGAAAGGGACACGTACACTTTCCCGTTGCGCACTTCTACCGAGAGGTCTTTGCTGTTAAAGCCCAGCAAAGCGTTGCTTACCTTGGCTTTGAGGGCGTTCACGGCTTTGTCTTTCTCGGCTAGAATACGCTCCAATTCGTTCAGGCGCTCTTCCCTTGATTTCAAGTCTTTGCTCAGTTGGTCTAGCTGGGAACGGTTCTTGGTCAGGGTTTCGCTTAGTTTTTTCAGCTCATCGTCACGGCGGGCCAGGTCTTTGGAAAGGGTAGAGGACTCCAGCGCACTGTTGGCCATGAGGCGGTCATGGTTTTTGATCAGTTTGTCATAGGTGGTGCTCAGGTCTGCGTACAAAGATTGCGTTTTCCGGAGGGTATTGCCTAGCAGCGTCGTGTCGGCGGCTAGTTGGGAACGGTACTCGGTTAGGTCAGCTACCTGCTTGGCAAGGTCGGCGCTTTCTTTTCTGGCTTTGGAGAGGGCACTCTGGCTATCGGCTTTGTCGCGCTCTAGCCGTACTTTCTGGGCTAACAGGGCATTGTACTTTTTGGTAGTGGTGCAGGAGCTTAAGAGAAAAGTGCTCAGGAGCGCTACGCCGGCGTACCGGAGTAAGGAGGAATGAAACATGACAGGACTTTGTAAAGTTAAAAATGCAAATTCAAGGGTTGTAGTGGTTTTGTACCAGAGGACTGGTTTTTTGGCATGGATGTTATGCCCGCCTAAAAGCCCGGGCATAGCCAAAGATAAGCAGGAAGCAACTTGTCGCAAACACTTTAGCTCTTTTTTGCGCTATTTTCCTAAATAAGGCTTAAAACGAAAGAAGCCGGACTGCAAGTCCGGCTTCTTTGATTAGTACTGTTTGTTTATTCTTTGCCGTAGAAAAATGTAAGGCAGAAAAATAAGAATATGCCTAATTGTTTTGAATGAGCTTCAGGATTTTCTCAAAGTTAGGCGCCAGAATGATTTCAGTACGGCGGTTGCTTTGGCGGGCCTCCGGAGTACGGGTCATGGCTACCGGGGTGTACTGTCCGCGGCCTGCAGGAACTACCATTTGGGGCGGCACGCCGTTGTTAATGAGCAGGCGGGTGATTTCAGTGGCGCGCAGCACGCTCAGGTCCCAGTTGTCTTTGTAGGTGAGGTTAGCCGAGGCCACGGCCACGTCATCGGTGTGGCCTTCAATCACAATCTCGGTATCACGCTGTGAACGGATGGCGGCGGCCAGTTTCCCCAGCGCAGATTGTCCGTTAGGATTTACTTTGGTGCTGCCCGAGGCGAAAAGCAGTTTCTCTGGCATGGTCACGTACACACGGCCGTCCCTGATGGAAACGGTCAATCCCTGCTCCTGGAAACCGGCTAAGGCTTCGTTCACAGAGGTTCTCAGTTCGTTCAGGATGCGTTCTTTCTGGGCAATCTGTTGTTGGTACTGGGCCAGTTTGGCATCACGGTCGCGCAGATCAGCGTTGGCTTGTTCCAGGCTGCGCTGAGCAGTAGCTTTCTCTTGTTCCAGCGCATTTCTGCTTGCTTCCAGTTCTTTGTACTTCTTAGATGAGACACAAGAACCCAGGGCAGCAACTCCAAAGATTAAGGCAGCGGCGGATGTGGCGAAACGTGTTTTCTTCATAGGTGGCAAATTAAAAAGGGTTTGGTGATAAGATGAAATGGTCAGTCAAATAGACTTGACCTTGGCTCTGAAACGGACGCAAATAAATAATAATTGCCCTTAAATGTCTAATTTACTTTCTTTTGCCAATAAATTAGAGGGCAATTGTAGCTTAGGATGCAGGAAAGGAAGCTTGAGTAACGGCTTGACTTATAGTGCTTATGTGCTGCTAAATTTATGGTATGGAAATCATGAACTGCCAATAACAGTTGATTTCTGTGCTTTAGACTGGGTTGTGTGGGAAGTTAATGGGTGCGCCTTACGCTGTTTCCTTGGCTTTTCTGCTTTCTGAGTGGGTGCAGGTGCTGGGTTGTTTCATCGTTGACGGTAAGCGCTCACGGCCGTGAGGGCCCGTCTTCCCCTCGCGCACTGCCCTTTCGGCCTGTGGTGTCTTTTCCGCTTAGTTTCGCCAATCCAAGGCCAAAAGCGAGGCGCGCTCGGGGAAGACTGGAAAGGGGAAAGTAGCGGAAGAGATGATAGTAGAACATCTGTAGAGACCAGGCACTGCCTTGTCTCTGACACGCATTGCTATCTTTTCTCGCTATGGCTCGGATTTACTTCTGTGACTTTCAATAAAGCTTCATAAGGCACCTCTCTGGCCCACCAGAAAACAAATGCCTATGAAAACGGGTACAACACTTTTGCGGGGAGAAATTCTGGTTTTGAAAGGTAAACTAGGGAGCTATCTTTTCTTTTTTATCTTTGCACGCGTATTTGTAACTGCTTGCGGTTTCCCACTGGAGGCTTCATTGTTGATAAAAACCTTTAGAGCATCATATGGCTTGGTTTAAAAGAGTAGAAAAAGGGATCGTCACCCCAACGGAGCAGAAAAAAGAAACCCCAGACGGTCTGTGGCACAAGTGCCCCGAGTGTAAGACCGTTATTAGTACTGCCGAACACCGGCAACAACTGTATACCTGCGCCAAATGCGATTTTCATGACCGCATCAACTCGCATGAGTATTTTGAGATATTGTTTGACGAGAATCAGTTCACGGAACTGGATGGGAATCTGAGTTCTTCAGATCCCTTGAATTTCGTGGACACTAAAGCGTACCCAGACCGTATCAAAGCCACCCAGCGCAAAACTAACCTGAAAGATGCTGTGCGCACCGCCCATGGTACCATTAATGGCCTGGATCTGGTGGTAGCCTGTATGGACTTCAACTTCATTGGCGGCTCTATGGGCTCAGTGGTAGGTGAGAAAATCTCCCGCGCCATAGACTACAGCCGGGCCCACAAGATTCCGTTCCTGATGATCTCCAAATCGGGTGGGGCCCGCATGATGGAGGCGGGTTACTCGCTTATGCAAATGGCCAAAACATCAGCGAAGCTGGCCTTGCTGGCCGAAGAGAAAGTACCTTATATCTCGTTGCTCACAGACCCTACCACGGGCGGCGTTACTGCTTCCTTTGCCATGTTGGGCGACTTCAATATCTCTGAACCAGGTGCCCTCATCGGGTTTGCCGGGCCACGGGTTATCAAAGAAACCATAGGGAAGGATTTGCCGAAAGGTTTCCAAAGTGCCGAGTTCGTGCTGGAGCACGGCTTCCTGGATTTCATTGTGCACCGCAAAGAACTGAAAGACCGCATCGCTAATCTGATTCGCCTTCTTCGGCCCGCTGAAGTCCCTACACCCGAAGTGGCAGACACCAAAACAGAGTCCGTCAAATAAGCATACCACAGACGAAGTGTCTTGAAAACGACCTGCCTTTGACAAAGGTAGGTCGTTTAATTTTGTTCTGGCACGATTATTAGTGTACTCAATATAGAACAGGGGCTATGTCTGAACATTTTATAGGCAAATCAGTATGTAATCCCGATACTAACCAAATTAAGCTTACGTTTACAATCAAAAACCAAAAACTATGAAACTCTTCTTAAAAGGATCATTCACTGCCATGTTAGTAGGAAGCTTGCTTTTCTCTTCCTGCAAATCAAGTCAGACCGCCGGCACTTCTACCACTCAAAATAAAGGCATGAACAAAACTACCAAAGGCGGACTTTTAGGCGCAGGTGGTGGTGCTGTTCTGGGTGGTATCATTGGGAAAGCTACTGGCAACACTGCCCGTGGAGCCATCATTGGAGCCGCCGTAGGTGGTGCTACTGGAGCCGTAATTGGTCGCCGGATGGACAAGCAAGCCGCAGAGTTAGAGCGTGAAATGAAAAATGCCGAGGTGGAGCGCGTAGGTGAGGGTATCAAAGTGACTTTTGACGCCGGTCTATTGTTCGCTACCAACTCTGCCGAGTTACAAAGTTCTTCCAGAGCAGACATACAGAAACTAGCTGAGACCCTGAAGAAATACCCAGGGACCAACGTCCTGATTGAAGGCCACGCCGACAACACCGGTACAGATGCCATTAACCAGCCTTTGTCTGAGCGCAGAGCCCAGGCCGTAGCCGACTACGCTGCCTCTTTAGGCGTAGAGCGTAACCGTTTACAAACCCGTGGCTATGGCTCAACCCAACCAGTAGCTGATAACTCTACTGCTGCCGGCCGTCAGCAAAACCGCCGTGTAGAAGTAGCCATCTTCGCCAGCGAAGAACTGAAGAAAGCCGCTGAGCGTGGTGAGATTAAATAACGATATTAAACTTATAAATAAGAAAGGCTAACCAAAAGGTTAGCCTTTCTTATTTATACCCCTTTGCTAAAACAAAATGCCCTCGCTCGCCTCTGGCGAGTGTGAGCTACCTTCGGCCTCTGGCCGAGTCTGGAGGGTAAAGGGATGATTTATGTAGCGGCGGGACGCCGCAGGTAGCCCACACTCGCCAGAGGCGAGCGAGTGAAGATTCCACATTTCTTTTAATGCTGTTTCACAGAAAGTAGACCAAAAGCAGACCAGAAGAAAAACTATCAAAATCCTGACACCAGCAAGAAAACCCTGTGTAAAGTTGCTTTAGCTAACCTCAATTCCTTTTTAGCGTTTAGGGATGAAAACAAAAGAATGATGAGAATGGGAAAAGTAATAAATGCCTTCTGTCTGCTGCTTGTACTTTCTATTTTAGGCGCTTGCGAGCGAACAAAAGAGCAGGAAACCGTGGCCGAGCAGCCACAAACCACAGCAGCGGAAGATACCTTGGTTTTAGTGCCAGACACCCTGGAGATTGAAGGAGATGTAGACGAGCCTGCCGCCCCAACCGTAAATGTGTACAGCGATGCCAACACCCAGAACCTGACCAGTAACGGTACCTCAAAGCAAGTCAATACGGTAGCCGCTTCTTCGCCGGTATCCAGAGGGGAATCTTCTTCAGCTGCGGGTTCTTCTTCGGCAGGGGCAGGTGCCGGTGAATCCGGGGGCGCGAGTACGGCCAGGAAAAAGTACGTGAAGCCTACCAAAGCCCAGTTGCAAAGGGCGCTGGCCTTAGATGCCCGCAAATCAAACCAAATGGATTTGCCCGAACTGAAGAACTACTGGATGCGGCGGCAAGATTACTACCGCAAGGCTTCCAAAAACGTGAAATACGTGTCCGGCGATACCAAAATCAAGATATCCAGAGAAGAAACCAAGATTGAAACACCGCGCGGGAAGGTGAAAATTGAAGGGAATGACGTGAAGATCAAATATGATTAACCCCGTTCTGGGCTGATACTAAAATTGCGCCGCGTCCCTGAGGTGTTTTTCGCTGGTTTTATGGAAAACTAGCTGGAAATACTTCAGGGACGCTTCTTTTTTCTGGTAATGCCCACGGCCGTCATGGTAAGGAGCGCGCCCAGTAAGGCCACGGCTATGTCTTTTTGGGCATCCCAGACATCGCCTTGCGTGCCCAAGTACGCCATGCCCTGCTTAGGAAAGAAGATATCTGCCACAGACCACTCCATCAACTCGTAGAAAGCCCCCAGGCTCACGGTTAAGTCAACGGGCAAGGCATAGCTGAACATGGCGCGCATGTTGGTTAATCGCCAGAAAACCTCGTTCATGGGGTAGGCCAGAAAGAACCCAAACCCGAAGTGCACCAGCCGGTCATAGTGATTGCGCTCCAGATGCAACTGGTCCTTCACCCAATAGCCGAACGGATTTTCGGCATACGTGTGCTGGCTGCCATACACATGCAGCATCAGGAACAGGAAAATGCAGGTATAACTGAAGTCCGAAAACTGGAAATGCTTGTAGAACGCCACCAGCAAAATAACCGCCGATAAGGTGAGTGTGTTTTCCAGCCACCAGTTCTTAGAGTCTGTAGTATGAATACCGGTATAGGCCCAGAACAAGCCGAAAAGGACCACATAGGCAATGAGAAGCAGGTTTCTACGGAAATGGGTACGTTCCTGGTCAGTTGTAAAGGTAAAGGCCATGCAGAAGGAGTAGGTCTTAAATAGAATACAAGAAGCATACGCAATTGGAATGCTTTGTTGGCAGCTTAGCGCTTGTTTACGGGTCTTTTTTGAAAATAAGCTCTAAACGCGCGCTAAAGTGTATAAAGAAAGAACGGGCAGAATTGTTTACGAACCGGCTTCCTGTAACGGGGAAGACAGCATGAATTTCGGCTGATGATACACCAACCGGAGCGGATTGTCTTTCGGGTTTTGGGTGGGGTCACAGTGATACCCGAAGATCTGGTAATCCTTTGCCAGCGGAATCAGCTTTTTGTAATACGTGTGGGCACTGTTCTCTTTAGAGAAGGTGATGTCATGGAAAACCGTGGTGGCTTTGGGGGGCATTCCGCGCAGGTAGGCGAAAAGCGCATCGGGGTGGCCTAAATCACCGGAATACACCGTTCTTTCTCCGCCATCCTCAAAGATAAAAGCGTACGTCTGCAGCCGCTCGGCGTGTTGCCCGTACGTGTCCAGGGCCGTAATGCCGGGTAGTTCTGAAAGCGGAATAAAGTCTGCATACTTCTCTGGTTTTTGAATCTGGAGCCGTAGAAACTCATAGAGTTCATCTCTGAAATCATCATCTGGGTACAGTATGGTAGGGCGGCAATCGGTATTGAAGTAGTGGCAATGCAGCAAGACGTTGGCCAGGCTGCCGGTATGGTCATTGTGTAGGTGCGTGAGCAGGATGTATTGCACCCTGCGGGTAAGTTGGTGCTGCCTGAGCAAAGGATAGACGGTAAAGCCACAGTCCAGCAAGATGGAATGCCCTTTGAATTCTACAAGAGCGGCAGAGTTTCCATACGCCACATCAAAAGCTCCGCCCGTCCCTAAGAAGGTGAATTTCATAGTTATAGCTTGTGTCTAAGGTCGTAATCGCGCTTTCAGTTAAGAGTTGCGGCACGCAAACTTTACCATCGGGGGCTCGTTTAGAAGAAGAAAATACTAGCTATGGCTGAAGCTAATCAGCAACTTTCTCCTTCAGAAAAGATCTGGCAAGTTCATATACGATTGAATGAAGTTTTCGGTCATCTCTCGGGGCACCCGCGCCGGGATCCCATGCGTGAACTCATTTCCACCATGCTCTCGCACCGTACCACGCATGCTAATGAGGAGAAAGCTTACTTTCAGATGCGGGAGAAGTTCCCCACCTGGGAAGCCGTCATGGCTGCGCCGACAGAAGAACTAGCCGATGCCCTAGCTCCGTCTGAGTTCCCCGGCGCCAAAGCCGTGAACATCCAGAAGGCTTTAAAAATCATTCAGGCCGAACACCTCGATTTCAACCTTGATTTCCTGAATGAGCTGGATGTGCCCCAGGCCATGGACTGGCTGATGGCGCTACCCGGCGTAGGTTTGAAAACCGCTACGCTGGTGTTGCTCTTCAACTTCCACAAGCCGGTTTTTCCGGTAGACACGCACGTGCACCGCATCAGTCAGCGCGTAGGGCTTATTGGCGCTAAAGTCACCCATGACAAAGCCCACCAGATCTTGCTGGACATGCTGCCCAAAGACGCGTTAGTGCTCTACAACCTGCACCGCCACATGCTCAAACACGGCCAGAAAATCTGCACCTGGCGCGCGCCCAAATGCGAAGTATGCGTGTTGAAAGACCTGTGCAACTACTACGCCGAGGTACGCAGCAAAGGAATTGACCAGTAATGGCGTTTTAGAGCCTATTTCTAAAAAATCGGTTTAAAACCTGATTTGACCGGTCTTGTGCGCCATCATTCTAAATCCGTATGCAATGCGTATCTTGCAAGGGCCAAGGCATTCGTTAAAGAACCAGCATGCGCTTAATCCATCATCCAGTACTGGCTAATTATTACGTGACGTACCGTTGCAACGCCAAATGCTCGTTCTGCGACATTTGGGAGAAGCCATCGCCGTATATTCAGTTGGAAGATGTGCGTCAGAACCTCAGAGATTTGCGTAAACTGGGCGTAAATGTGGTGGATTTTACCGGTGGCGAGCCCTTGCTGCACCGGCAGATAGACCAATTTCTGGAACTAGCCCAAGAACTGGGTTTTATTACCACGCTTACCACCAACGGTCTCCTGTACCCCAAATGGGCCGAGCGGCTCAAAGGGAAAGTAGACATGCTGCACTTTTCCCTGGACTCCGCAGATAAAACTGAACATGACACGGGCCGGGGTGTGGCTTGCTTTGATTTCGTGCTGGAATCCATAAAAGTGGCCAAAAACCTGGGTGAACGCCCTGATATTCTGTTTACCGTGTTCAAGCATAACCTGGACCAGATAGAGCGGGTGTACCAGGAGATTTGCCTGCCCAATAACCTCATGTTGCTCCTCAACCCGGCTTTTGAATACAACCAGTTAGAAACCGGCGAGCAACTGTCTGAAGACGAACTGGACTATTTGGTGAAGTTCAGTAAGCAGAAATGGGTGTACCTGAATGAGGCGTTTGTGCAGTTGCGCAAAGACGGCGGGAACCACATAGACAAACCGGTCTGCAAAGCTGCCAGCACCACGTTGGTCATTTCGCCCGAAAATGAATTGGTGTTGCCGTGTTACCATTTAGGTGCCCAGAAGTTTCCCATTGAAGGCAGGCTGTACGACCTGTACAAATCAAAAGAGGTGAAAAAGCTGATTGCGCTGGAAGGCCGGCTGCCCGCCTGCGAAGGCTGCACCATCAACTGCTACATGCAACCCAGCTTTGCGGTGGAAATGAACAGTTACTGGTGGAAAGCCCTGCCCAGCACGCTCAAATACAACCTGCGCAAAGGTACCTGGAAACGGATGCTCGGCTAAGCGGCGTCTGAAAATCTGATTCCCCGTCTGTGAATGCTTCAAAATTACCATATGATTAAAAATCAGAGCATAGATGTAAGGGTATATAGTTAAATTTTGCTTCTTTAGGATTCATTGCAAGATTTCCTACAGATATGCCTTGTCATCACCGTTACTGTTGGTTGGTTGTTCTCCTTTTCTTAATTCCGTTGGTGGGCTTTGCACAAGGCCCGGAGGAAATCCTCTTTTCTGGCAGTTACAAGCAAACTCCTCTGCCACAGGTTTTACAGGAAATCCAGAGTAAAACGCCCATCCGGTTTTATTTTAAGCCGGACTGGGTAAAAGACATACGGATAGACAAAGAATTTCAGCGCCAGAAGGTGACGGAGGTGGTTCAAAGCCTGCTGGAAAACACTGATTTAGAAGCCGCTTGGTACCATGACTATGCGGTCATCCTTTTCCCTTCGGGCACGAACCATCCGGCGGTTGTTTACAAAGACGCTAAAGGAAACCCCCTGAACAGGTTGCTCTTCGGCTTGCCCAAGAATGCTCAGCCAGATAAAAAAGTAGTCCTACGGGGCAGGGTTGCGAATGCCAAAACCAATGAACCGCTGGTGGCAGCGACAGTTTCTGTGCCCGCTCTGGCCATAGGAGACCAAACTGATGCCAATGGCGAATACCGGCTTTCACTGCCCATGGGCGAACATCTGGTATCTTTTAAATCCATTGGGTTGCTGCCGGAAGAGAGGCAAGTGGGGCTGTATGCGGCCGGAACGTTGAATATGCAGCTACACCAGTCAGTGGTGGCGTTGAGCGAAGTGGAGGTGCGGGCCAATGGCCTCAATGACAACAACGTGAATAACGTGCAGATGGGCATGAACAAGCTGGACATAGGCGTGATCAGGAAGATGCCTACGTTTATGGGCGAGGTAGACGTGGTGAAAAGCGTCATGCTCTTGCCAGGGGTAAGCTCCGTGGGAGAGGGCTCCGCCGGATTCAACGTGCGCGGAGGTGGCGCTGACCAGAACCTGTTGCTCATGGGCCAGATTCCCATTTATAATTCCTCGCACTTGTTTGGGTTTTTCTCGGTTTTCAACCCAGATGTAGTCAAGGACCTGACTTTTTACCGGGGAGGGATTCCGCCCAAGTACGGCGGGCGGTTGTCTTCGGTGCTGGAAGTGCAACAGAAAGAAGGGCAGAACACGAAGCTAACGGGGAGAGGAGGCATTGGGCCCATTACCAGCAGATTGGCTCTGGAAGGTCCTTTGTTTTCTGAAAAGACAACTTTTCTGGTGGCGGGCCGGGCTTCTTACCCTAACTGGGTTTTGCATAGCCTCAAAGACCGACGGCTGAACCAGACCCATGCGGCTTTTTATGACGGCAATGCCAATGTCACACATACCTTCAGCACCAAAGACAAACTGAGTTTCAACGCCTATGTGAGCCATGATGCCTTCGGCTTTAGCCAAGATAGTATTTACTCCTGGCAAAACATAGGAGGCTCTTTAAAGCACACACATTCCTTCGGTGAGCGGTTGATGGGGTCTCTCAGCGGCGTGTTCAGTAAATACCAGTTCGCCATTGAGGACGAAGATTCTACCAACGCTTCTAAGTTCAGCAACGGCATCTGGTCTGGTACTGTAAAGGCTGAAGCAAATTATGATGCCAGAAAACACCAGCTTGCTTTTGGCGCCGAAGGAACCTTCTACAAATTTCAGCCCGGCAAGTTGGAGCCAGCTTCTGCGGGTTCTGGCGTCAATGCCATCGCGCTGGCGCAAAACCAGGCACTGGAAGGCGGTATTTACGCCAGCGATGAATTTACCATTACCCCGCAATGGACCTTGATGGTAGGGTTGCGGTATTCCCTTTACCAGAACCTGGGGGCTGGGCAAGAATACGTGTATGCCCCCGGCCAGCCGAAGCAGGAGCGAACCATTATTGATACCATCTCATACAGCGCGGGCGAGGGTATTGCTTTCTACCACGGTTTAGAACCCAGGCTTTCCTTGAAATACAGCATTACCGAAGCCAACTCTGTCAAAGCGGGTTACCAGCGCATGCGCCAGAACATACACCTTATTTCTGGGGCCATGACGGTAGCACCTATTGATTTCTGGCAGACCAGTAACTCGCATCTAAAACCCCAAGTGGCCGACCAATGGTCCATTGGCTACTTCCATAATTTTGCAGGAAACACCATTGAGTTCTCGCTGGAGCCTTATTACAAGCGCATCCAGAACCAACTGGATTACAAAGAAGGAGCCGAGCTTTGGCTAAACCCCACCATTGAAGCTGATTTATTGCCAGGCAGGGGAAGGGCATATGGGGTAGAGATGCAACTCTCCAAGAAACAGGGCAATCTCACCGGATGGGCCAGTTACACGTATTCCAAGTCTGAGATACAGGTCAACGGCGCTTTCCCAGAAGAGCAAGTGAACAAGGGAGCCTATTACCCCACCAATTATGATAAGCCGCACAATGTGTCCATAGTGGCGGCCTATCAATTAACCAAAAGGCTGGTGTTTACCTCTAACTTCACTTACAGCAGCGGCAGGCCCACCACGGCTCCCATTGGGCTATACAATATGAACGGCGTGATAGTACCGGTTTTTGGCGACAGAAACCAGGTGCGTATTCCAGATTACCACAGGCTAGACCTTTCCATGACCTTAGAAACCAACCACAAAAAAGATAAGAAGTGGGAAGGGAGATGGAGCCTGTCGGTGTATAACGTGTACGGGCGGGAGAATGCGTATTCTGTCTTCTTCAGAAAAGATACCGGTGCGCCGCCGCAAGGTTATAAGCTCTCTGTAGTTGGAGTGCCCATGCCGTCCATTACCTATGATTTCAAATTCTAGTCCCATGTTCAGGAATATAGTTGCATTTAAAAATAGCTACTTGTGGCTCTTAAGCTTGCTGCTTTGCGCCTGTGTAGAGCCGGTGGACTTGAAATTGCCGCCAGAAGTACGGCATCTGGCGGTGCAAGGCTTGATTACAGATGAGCCGGGGCCTTATACCGTTAAGTTAATGATGACTTCACCTTACGGAAGGCCCACCGGCCTGGAGGATGTGGAGTTAGAGGGAGCCCAGGTGGTGATTTCAGATGACCAGGGTAGGCGGGAAGTCCTGAGAGAAGAAGCCTTGGGTCTTTTTAGAACCTCGCCAACGGGTGTGAGAGGGCAGGTTGGCAGAGTCTATACCTTAAGTGTACAGTTAAAAGATGGTCGTGCTTACACCTCCAGAGCAGAACGGTTAAGTTCCAGCCCCCAGATTGAGGACATCAACCTGACGTTCCAGAAAGCGCCCGTGTATGAAGGGGAGGGCGAACCCATTGCCAATCTGAGGTATGAGGTAGCCATTGACGTGGCAGACCCTGCTCAGGAAAAAAATTACTACCGCTGGGAATGGACTGGCATCTACGAGGTTTCTACCCAACCCTGGGACTACGAGTATTGGCCACCGCTGGGCAGCGGCCCCATTCCTATGCCCAAAGCTTGCTGTGTTACGTGTTGGGTATATGATACCACCAATGTGACCGAAGTGGGCGAAGACCGCCTGTTCAATGGGAACAGGTTTAGGAAGATTGTCGGGTTTCTTCCCTTAAATGCCGAGACCATTAATGTGCGGTACAAGCTGGAGGTAGTCCAGTATGCTTTGTCACCGGAGGCGTATGATTTTTGGCGGGTTTTTGTAAACCAGACCAGAAACACCGGCTCGGTGTTAGATTCGCCCCCGGCAAATCCGAAAGGAAACCTTCTTAGCATTACGGACCCCAATGAACCAGTGTACGGCTATTTTGGAGCTTCTGCGGTGAGTAGGAAAGTGCTTTTCATCAACCGTTCAGAAGTGCCCGAAGTCCCGCCCTTGTTGAAATACCCCGACGATTGCCAGACCATGAAGTTCAGTACTGCCATTCGTCCCACTAACTGGTAAAAGTATGAAGACCGGAACCGTATTTATGAAAGGTAGGAAGAACCAGTACCCGTTTTTCCTTCTCCTGCTACTTCCCCTCCTGGCCTTTACTTCTCTCCAGAAAGAGGAGTGGTCCGCTACCCTCAAACAGCTTTTGCCAACGCCGGAGCAATCCATAAAGGAGAAAGTACACGTACGTTTTTCCCAGCCCTACTATGCCAGCGGCGATACGGTGCGGTTCAAAGCCTACGTGGTGAATGCTGCTACGCTGAAGCCTTCGTTTCAGAGCCATATTCTGGAAATTGAGTTCAAAACGCCTTCTGTGGCCTCTACCCAGCATCTTCGGTTTTTCCTGGAGCAAGGAATGACGGTAGGAAGCTTTGTTCTGCCAGATTCCTTAGCCCGCGGGCAATATGAGGTGATGGCCTATACGCCTACTATGCTCTCTGAAGAAAAGAGAAATGCCTATGAGGGGAGAATACGCGTGCTAGGCCCGGCTTCTGCCAACATAAAGGCCGATGCCCCTCTATCCAAAACAGCGGTTACGTTACAGGCCTTTCCCGAGGGCGGTACCTTGGTGGCCCACCTGGAAAACAGAATCGCCATCAAAGCCACAGACCAGTCCGGAAACGGAATTGCCTTGAAGGGACAAATTGTGAGCGGGTCTGGAGCAAGTACTCCATTTATGACCAACCGGAATGGGGAAGGGCTAGTGCTTTTCACGCCCCAGGAAGGGCAGTCTTACCAAATGGTGCTGGAGAATAAAACGGGTTCTTTAGAGGTAAAGGGAAGTACGTTCCCAGCAGTAACAGCCCAGGGAATAGGGCTGCGGGTGCAAAGTAGCCCAGACAGTTTACTACGCATCAGGTTAGCCCCAAATGAAGCTTGGCTCCGGAAAAGTGACGATAAACGAGTGCAGGTTGCCTTAGTATCTGGGACCAAAACGGTTTTTTCTACCGAAGAAAAGCTAAGCAAACCGGAAGGAGCCGAAATTCTGGTGCCGAAACAAAAGTTCCCCGACGGTTTATTTAAAGTGTTAGTTACCGGTGCCGAAGGGCAGATAACAGCCCAGCGTTGGATGCTTTTGCAACACCCCCAACAATTGCGCTTGAAACTCAAAACAGATAGGGTACGCTATGGCCGCCGGGAACCGGTGCGTGTCGTTGCCACAGTAACTGATACCAACGGGAACCCCGTGGAAGCCTCGCTAAACGTGGTGGTGCGAAACCGTGCCCAATCTGAAGAGATGCAGGCTTCTACCCTGGAGAGAAGCTTTCTGGGACGTGGTACCGCCACGCACTTCATGAATCCGCAGCCCCTTGATTCAACGCTGGAGTGGTCGCTTCTAACCCAAACAGGTCTACAGGAATCGGTTTACAGCCCCATTTTGGAAAAAGGCACTGAAACGGAGGTGAAAGCCTTTGCCGGTCTGGAGATTAAGGGAAGAGTTTTAGACGCCAACGGTACTCCTCTTGAAACGTCTACCTTGTTGTTGTATGGCAAAGAAACCCCTAAACCTCTGTTATTTATTCCCGCACCAGATGGCCGTTTCACCTTTCAATCGCTTGATTTCACCAAGCCCGACCAGTTGACGGTAGAGGTGCTGCGGTCGGGGCTTCGGCTGAGAGACGCAAAACTGGAGTGGACCAATTTGCCTTCTTTTGTGCCCTCTACGCCCTTGCCCTTGCTGTTAACCGAGCCGGAAGCCCATTATCTGAGACAAACCGCCATCCGGAGGCAAGCGGCCGCTTTGTTCAACCTCCAAAAAGAAAACAGTTCTCCTGAGCGGAGAGACAGCGTGTCTGCGATGTTGACGGCTTTGGGTGCCCCGGACCAGTCCATTGACTTGTCGCAGTATGTTCCTTTCAGAAACCTGGAAGAAATAGTGAAGGAAACTATTCCGCTGGCCAGTGTGGTAGAAACGGATGACGGCAAACAAATCAGGGTTTTTTCGCCGGAACGGGTGGGTGCAAAATTCAAAGAACACCCGCTGTATTTTCTGGATGGAATGCCTACCCTGAACAATGATTGGTTACTAAAGCTACCGGGCACTTCTATTAAAAAGATAGACCTATTTTATGCCCAAAGCAAGCTCAGGAACCTGGGTCTGATAGGAAGGCACGGCGTGATTTCCATCTTTACCCATGCGCCTCACCCCAGCCCCACTGAGTTACAGAACAGCCAAACCCTAGCCTGGTCCGGTATGGCTCCCGTTCACAGATTTACGACTCCCACGTATGAATACACCGTGCCCAAACCTGCCCCAGATTTCAGGGGGCTGCTTGCCTGGGCACCCAATGTTCTGACAGATGCCAAAGGAACAGGTTCTTTTGTTTTCTATACCTCAGATGACGTGGGCGAATTTGAGATTGAAGTGGAAGCGTATAGCAAGAATGGTTTGGTGGGGTCCCACTTTTATCGTTTTTCCATCACGCCCAATCTTTGATGAAACAAGTGAATGCCGCGTATACCTCTGCCTTTGGAACCTACAGCAGTGTAGTAACTTACGGGTAGAAACAGAATCAATTTCCATAATAAAAGAAAAGCCATGTCCTACCTATTACCAGTGAAAGGAGTTCACCCCATTCTGGGGAAAGATTGTTTTATTGCGCCCAACGCTACCATTGCCGGCGATGTAGTACTGGGTGACCAGTGCACCGTCTGGTTTAATGCCGTGGTTCGCGGCGATGTGAACCTTATCCGCATCGGGAACAAAACCAATATTCAGGACGGCGCTGTCATTCACTGCACCTACCTGAAAACGGCTACCATCATTGGCAATAATGTGAGTATTGGGCACAACGCCATTGTGCACGGGTGCACCATTGAAGACAACGTGCTCATTGGCATGGGGGCCATTGTGATGGATAACGCGGTGGTACAGGAGCATTGCATTGTAGCCGCCGGAGCCGTGGTACTGGAGAAAACCATCTGCGAAAGCGGTTTCATCTACGCCGGGGTGCCCGCCAAAAAAGTGAAAGCCCTCACCCCAGAACAAATCTCAGGCATGGCCCAAACCGCCGATAATTATGTGCTCTATGCCAGTTGGTTTCAGGAAGGCGTACAAGCAGATTCTTAGGCGATTTTTAAGAACTAGGGTGAAATATGTGATTTCGGTCATCAAGATACGGGTACAGCACTTATAAGCGTAGGTGGTGTTAAGCACAAGCTAAATATGAAACAGCTCAAAGCTCTTTGAACAAATAAAGCCAGTGCCTAGCGTACAGTACAGCAACAGACTGCAAACGGACAATTCATTGAAAAGCCACAACTACTGAAAACTTTTGGTTACCAGTGCGAAGAGTGAGATTAATTAAAAAATAAAATTTATAGATAATTTAAAATTATGGCAAGTATCAATCCACACATCAATTTCAACGGAAATGCAGAAGAAGCATTCAACTTTTACAAATCAGTATTTGGCGGAGAGTTCTCAAAAATAATGCGCTTCAAAGATCTAGAAAGTGCTGAATTTTCAGTAGCAGAACATGAGGCAAATAAAATAATGCACATTGCTTTGCCTATTGGTAGAGATGTTTTAATGGCTAATGATGTGCCTGAAATATTGGGACGAACAAACGAAAATGAGAACAGAAGCAAAATCGTAATTAGTGCAGAAAACAAGGAAGAAGCAGATAGATTATTCAATGAACTTTCGGCAGGTGGACAAATTGAAATGCCTATTTCTGACAGCCCTTGGGGTTCATACTTTGGTATGTTTAGAGACAAATATGGGATTGAATGGATGGTAGATTTTGACTCGAAATATAAAGGGCAAATATAGCCGGAGAAAACGACAAACCTCAAGGCCATGAAGATGAGGAGCGTGCTCCACAGTGGCCTTGCTCAAGCCTTACACTTTCTGCCCGTAGCGGCTCTTTAGCCGGACGATCTCACCCGCGCGTACTCCCCCGTAGGTGGCCGTCAACCCGAAGGGAAAGCGAAGGTCCAGCCGCTCTTTGAGCCATGGATAGAGGTTGTGCGCTGGTACGTACATGCGCCAAAAGGGGGGCGCAGCTCTTTTTCATCGGCGAAGTGCTTCCTGTCTTGCATTGCCTCTAGGAGTTTGGTGCTACCTCTTTATGCGCTTATCTTCCAATAGTTGTGCAACATGCACATGGCATATAGGAACGCCTTGCTCCGGGGCTTTCTATGTACTAACTGTTGGCCATACTACCACCCGAAAACAAAATGAAACAATTCTTCCTGGCAATACTCTTGTTCGTTCAATGCGGCGATTTTGCACAGTTGCACGTAAAAACCGATAATTTCAGCCATACGCTAGCCAAAGTGACAGGCGACCTGAACAAAGACGGTTTGCCAGATCAGGTAATTGTAAGCCAAGACACGCTACATGAAAATGCACCTTATAGACTTCAAATATTTTTTAAAGAAACAAACGGGCAATTCAAACTAGTAGTAACTTCCACCAAGATCATCAGACCACAATACCCAGATGGAAGGAATGGATACATGTCTGGAGACAGGTTCTCAGATGTATCTATAAAGAATGGCGTAGTAAGCGTAAATTATGAATTATTGCGCGGACATTATGAGCATAAATTCAGATTTCAAAACGGCAATTTTGAATTAATAGGTTTCTCAAAATCATCTTCTGACGGACAGGGAATAATGGAAACCGTTGACTTTAATCTTTCAACCGGAATTAGAATTGAAAAATCTGAACGGTATGATACCGATAGAGTAATTAGTAATAAGAGCAGGAAAATACTTATAAGACCATTGCCAAAATTGCAAGATGTTGTGCCAATGAAAAGCGGGCTATACTAAAACCAACACCACCTGCATTGTATAAAGAAACACGCGTTGGCCTACTCCCAAAGCAAACCACTGCTTTTATTTGGCAAGCAAACAATGAGAGCCATGTTTATTTCCCTTGTTAAAATAGTGCTCTTGTTGTATGCGGCCGTCTGCGTACTGGTCTATTTTGTGCAGGAGAAACTGATCTTCTTTCCAGAGAAACTCAGCCCAGAGCTCAGGTTCAGGTTTCAGGTGCCTTTTGAGGAAATCAGCATCAAAACGAAGGACGAGGTGCTGCTCAATGCGATTTTATTCAATTCACCCCAACCCAAAGGAGTCATCTTTTACCTACACGGAAACGCCGGCTCTCTGAACTCCTGGGGAGACGTGGCACCCGTTTACACCGCCCTTAACTATGACGTTTTCATGCTGGATTACCGAGGCTACGGCAAAAGCGAAGGGAAAATCAGCAGCCAGAAACAAATGTACCAGGATGTGCAGACAGCGTACGACCACCTCAAAACACGCTATGCAGAACGAGACATCATCGTGCTGGGCTACTCCATAGGCACGGGGCCAGCCACCAAAGTAGCCGCTGAAAACCAGCCTCGGCTGTTGATTCTGCAAGCCCCGTATTACAGTCTGAAAGACCTCATGAAGCGCTACTTTCCGGTGCTGCCCACGTTTCTCCTGAAGTACAAATTTGAAACGTATAAGTTCCTTCCCAAATGTAACATGCCCGTGGTACTCTTTCATGGCCAGGAAGATGAAATCATTTACTACGGATCTTCCCTCAAATTGAGAAAACACCTGAAACCCACCGACACCCTCATCACCCTCCCTGGGCTGGGCCACAACGGCATGACTTCCAGCTCCCAGTATCAGGCCGAACTGCAGAAAATACTTCTGAAATACCAATAGAATAAACCAATCTTCTCTTGCCGCTGATTAATAATATTGTGTTTTTTTAATGTTTTGTAACGGTGCCGGACTACCTGCGTAGTAGGCAGTAACTCAGACAAGCAATGTTGATGCTGGAGCCGTGTCTCTGGGTATTTCATGAGTGGGAAGCCAACATTTACTGGCCCCTGTATTTTCCCTACGCCAAGGTGCGTGCCGTCATCCGGCTAAACGTGATGCTAAGTAATAACCTATGATAGAAGCAGTTAAATTCTGGAACGAACCAAACAACAAATCACACTGGGCGTACGAGATTGACCCCGAATGGAAAATTTTCGCGGAGATGGTGAAACTGGCCGCCCAAGCCTGTAAGGCCGAAAAGCCAGAAATCACACGTGTTTTAGGGGGCATCTCGCCCATAGACCCGCATTTCATCAAAACCCTGGAACGCCACGGCACCCTGGAAGACCTCAACGCCGTAGCCGTACACGGTTTTCCGCTGGACTGGAACCTCTGGAGCATCAACGAGTGGCCTGATAAGATTGCCGAGATTGAAGCCGTCACCAACCTTCCCGTGTGGGTGACCGAAGTAGGTATTTCGTCTTTCGGGGCCGAGGAAGTGCAGGAATTCGGGTTGCGCCGTACCGCCGAATTATTGATGGGCCGCGTGGACCGTGCGTTCTGGTACAGCCTCTATGATTTGCCACAAGCTTGGGAAGCCACCACGCGCCACCGCGAAGCCGAAGGCTCTTCCTACTACCGCCACTTCCACATGGGCTTGCTCAAAGAAGACGGCACCCCCAAAATGGCCCACAAACACTTCTCAGACTACACCCCAGAATTCGGCATTTGCCAGTGGTTCCACTTTGAAGACCATCGGTTAGATGACGCTATCAAACACCTTCGGGCACTGGGGGTGAAGAAACTGCGCACCGGCCTCAGTTGGGCCGATTGGCTGCGTCCCGACGCCGAAAAGTGGTTTGACCACGTCATGAGTAAACTGGATGAGTTTGACGTAACCGCCACCTTCTGCTTCACTCCCGAAGCCAAAGGCATTCAGCCGCACCACACCAGCCCGCCCCAACACATTGAAGAATTTGCTGATTTCTGTGCGCTAATGATGCGGAGATACGCGTAAATTTCTTGTCCATTCAGGTGCAATAAGTAATTCCGTTTAGGGCACGTTTTACAGAAAACGTGCCCTAAACGTTCCCGCTATGGCGCGGAAGTTACTTCCGTGACTTTCAACTGATTGAGATAAGTCACGGAAGTAACTTCCGCGCCATAGTAGGTAAATCCGCAGTATAAAAATTATAACAAACCTCGTCTTTGGACGAAGCTCTTTCGAGGCTGTTTTCTAGAAAACAGCCTCGAAATAAAAAAATCTGCTTACCAAAAGTACATCCCCACCTTATATGAGCCAGAACACCCAGGAAGAAACGCCAGATGTTTGGATGCAGAACATGCGCAGAGGCGACTTTGAAGCCGCCTGGAAGCACAGCGATGCCGTCCTGAAAGAACGCGCCGGAAAACCTTGTTGGCATTGGCCCCGCCACTTTCAATACGTTTGGGACGGCTCCTCCCTGCAGGGCAAACGGGTGTTGGTACGCTGCTACCACGGGCTGGGCGACACCATCCAGTTCATCCGGTTCGCGCCGCTCATCAAAGCCATTGCCAAAGAAGTGATTGTGTGGGGCCAGGCTCCGCTTATTCCGCTGCTGGAAACCATCCCCACCATAGACCGGCTCTTGCCCTTGCATGACGGCACGCCCGAAGTAGAATATGATGTAGACGTGGAAGTAATGGAACTGCCCCATATCTTCAGAACCACCGTCAACACTATTCCGTCCCAGATTCCTTACCTGCAGGTAGAACCCTTGCCGCTTCCCGGCGAAAAGAAGAAGCTGAAAGTAGGCCTGGTCTGGAAACCCGGAGACTGGAATCCTCAAAGGTCTATACCGTTTCACTTTCTTGCCCCATTGGCCGAGGTAAAAGGCATCAACCTCTATATTCTGCAAGAAAATGCCTCTAACGCTGGCTGGCAAGAAGGCTTCGGGATTCACCCCGGTGAGTTCAGTTTGTATGACTACGCCCGCGTCATCAAAGGATTAGACTTGTTGATTTCCGTGGATTCCATGCCCGTACACCTTGCCGGTGCTCTCAACGTACCTGTCTGGACGCTGTTGCACTACCACGCCGACTGGCGGTGGATGGATGACCGGGAAGACAGTCCTTGGTATCCCACCGCCCGTCTGTTTCGGCAAGAAGTAGCAGATGACTGGGCAGGTGTGATTAAGCGAGTGGTGGTTGAATTGGAGAAGCTTACGCACAAGGCACAATCCACACCTTTGTCATCCTGAAAGGATCTTGTGGGCGAACTCGAATAACGTAACACAAACACTACTGCCGTTCGCTCACAAGATCTTTCCAAGATGACAAGAAATTAGATTGCCCACTCGCTCGCCTCTGGCGAGTGTGAGCTACCTGCGGCCTCTGGGCGCTTAAAGAATATTCTTAGCTTATACAGGAAACTTAACCTATCTATTGAAGCGCGGCGGGACGCCGCAGGTAACCCACACTCGCCAGAGGCGAGCGAGTGAAGAACAGAACTAATTCACAATAAAAAAGCGAAGGGTTTTCCCTCCGCTTTTTTATTATCCTTTCAACTGCTTATACCGATTCTTTATTTCTCCAAAGTTACCTTGATGGTAGGCGAAGCCGTGGTAAGCGGCGAGCGCCATTTGGGCCCAGTTGACGTATAGTTTGGGCGCATTTAATTGGTGCGCTAGTTTCGCCATTTTGTGGCTGCCCGCCGAAATATGATACCGCATCCGGTAAATCAGTTTGCGTTGCTTAGTGGGTGTTTTGGAATCTGGCGTGACGCGTTTGCAGGGCGTGATGCCGCGGCGGCTCCAGGTCAGGCGGTAGGCCAAACCTTCGCGGCGTTGGCGGAAACCGGCGGCCTGGGTTTGCTCTACAAACTTGGCGTCTACGGCCTCTAATTGCAATCTCCCTTCCTGAATGGCATTAGCTACCAGTTGGTCCACCAATGGCGACCGGACCACCACCACGTTGGTGCCACGCCCGTCAGAGGAATAGGGTTCCACCCAGGCATCGCCGAAGGAGATATTTGAGGTTTCAGCCACTACATCATCGCAGTAGTTACAGGCCGAGTTCATGAAGAAACCGGCTCCCCAATCCCCGTCGGCGAGGTGCCACCAGTCGCGGTTTACGGTATCTCCGTTGGGCAACGTAAGTTTGGCGTTGTACCAGTTGGCCGGGCGGTTCGGGTCTTTCTGGCGGTATTCCACGCGTTCCACCTGGTTCACAGGCACGTTCATCTGCCAGGCGAAGCTCTCCACAAAACGGGCGCTTTTCATGTGGCCGCAGAAAAGCCCGAGGGTGTATTGGATGCGTTCCCGAATAACAGGATCTTCCTGGCGCAGCAACTGCACCGCTTTGATAAAGCACGGAATCCCCACCACGGCATACCGGCCCGGCACCTCTTTCACCAGAGAAAGCACTTCTGACAACTCAATAGGATAGTACCTTGACTTAGCACCCTCCCGAATTTCGGCCTCGGTACGGGCGATGCGGTACCTAAAGTAGCGGCCGTCTTCCTGCGGGTCTTGGGTGGCGATTACGTGCGCTACGCCGTCTATCAAACCTTGCCGCATCAGTTCGGTGGCTACCCAGGTAACCATGCCACCGGAGCTGCCCTGCATCCTGAAATCTTCTTCGGCCACGTGGCCTACGTACGCGGATTGAAATCTTCCTAGCGCGGCATCAATTACCGGCGCGGTAGGGTAGAGATTGGCGGCTAAGTAGTCTTCGTTATTGGCTTTGGGCGAGAACGGGCAGGTTCTGGTAAAGCTTTCAGATTTGGTGTTGTACCACTGCGGGTCTCCGTACGGCTTCAACTGTTTGTACCCGTCAAAATCCATGCGCGTGTCGGGCCGGTTGGCCTGGGCCACACAGCTGCCGCAGCCAATGCACAAACCCGAACGCACAATGTCACGGGGGCTTACCAGTTCCTTCATACGGTTTGCTCTTGGTTTACCACCAGCGCCCGGTCTAGGTAGGCCGCAGAAGTTTGGCGCAACAAATCTATCTTCTGCAGAATCTCAGGGTTCAACGGCTCGCTTAGCAGGGTATTGAAAATTACGTGCGGCGTGCCTTCAGCAAGTAAGTGTTTCTCACCGCCAATTTTAGCCATGAGCCCCTGTAGTTTATGTCGCCGGTACGGCGACGATTCACACACAAACGGCTTGGCGTTGCGCAGCGCGAACACGCAGCCGTGAAAGAAGTTGGTGGCTACGGCTTCGGCCTTGGCCATGAAGTGCGCAAAATCGTGCGGGTCGGTGGTAATCCATTGTTCGTCGGCCCAGTCGTTGCGGTACCCGAAGCTGATAAGCGGCAGGTTTTTGCTATCAGCAAACTGACGTATCTCGCGGGCGAAGGACTCAGTGAAGTTGTGCCCGTACACGGCTACGTACCGTCTGTTCAGAATTTCATGGTCCCGTGCATCTGGGGTGATGGGAAACTGTAGGCAAGGGTCCAGCACCATTTCGGGCTCAAACCCGAGGGCGTTCTGGATGATAGTCTGCGAGTTGGCATCGCGCACCGAGATAGCGTCAAAGTTGTTCCGCAATTTATCAGCCCATTCCTGTTCTAAGCCCCACGAAGCATCATAATTCCCGAAACTGGCGGCGTAGGAAATCAGGTGCTGCGCCTTCACGCCATCGCCGTAAAAGATGGGGCAACGGCCGTACCACGGGTGAGACATGTTCCAGACCTCGTCACTACCCACCACCACTACATCGTACTCTTCCATCTCCTCGGGATTGTCCAGTTGAAAGCGGGGCGAAAGCGGCAAGGTGTCAAATACATCAAAAAACTTACGGATTTTCTCGCGGTACAACGGACGGTCTGAGGCGGGAACCGGCGTAGGCAATACCGGCTGGAAAGCGCATTTCCACTCCACCAGGTTCACCCGGCGGGAGTCATGGTCCAGAATCACGGCCTCGTGGCCACGCGCCTGCAAGCCCTCAGCCAGGCAACGTGCCTGCCAGTAACTTCCGTAGTTGATGCAACGGTGAAAAGTAAGCACTCCAATCTTTAAAGCGGGTTTGTTTGTCGTATTCTCCAAGGTATTCTGAATATGTTTTGATATGCTGCCCCGGCATACATGCGGAAAAAGGCAGCTCTGAGATATGGCGGTGGCATGGTTCTGCCGCTGTTTCATGCGAACGGGATAAATTTGGTTTAGGTTATATAGTGGAAGCTATAAATTGCCTTTCTCTTCCGTTTTCAGCTCATTTTCCGTTAAAAAGGAGAAAAGGAACCAAGAAACCATCAACACTAAAGATAACGGTTTCAGCCGATGCCCGTTTAAAGGCACGGCTCCGTTTCCAGCGTTGTTTCTAAGGTAAGAGCTAAAAACGTAGGAAAACAAAACGAGCCTAAGAAAGACCGAAGAATGACCAAACTTTTACTGATTCGCCATGCCACCACAGATTCGGTGGGCAAACGTTTATCTGGCCGCACGCCGGGCGTTTTCCTGAACGAAGAGGGAAAAACCCAAGCCCAGCAACTGGCCCAGCGCCTCATGAACTTGCCACTTGCCGCCCTCTACACCAGCCCGCTGGAACGCACCGTCCAAACCGCCGAGTTTATCGCCCAGGCGCAGCAACTCCAACCCATTGTAGACGAGTCTTTCCTGGAACTGAACTTCGGGGAGTGGACGAATAAAGCCTTTGAAGAGTTGGGCAGCAATGCAGACTTCCAGCGGTTCAATACCTTCCGAAGCGTTACCCGCATTCCGGGTGGCGAGATGATGTTGGAAGCGCAGGCACGTTTCATGGCCGGTTTACAGAAACTTTGCTTAAAACATCCGAATGAAACGGTAGCAGTAGTCAGTCATTCAGACCTCATCAAAGCCGCCGTAGCCTTCTACGCCGGTGTTCCCTTAGATATGTTCCAGCGCTTTGAGATTAGCCCGGCCTCCGTGAGTGTGATTGAGGTGTACCCAGAAACCGCCCGCATCATGGTAGTGAATGATACCGGTTCTTTGACCGCTTAGGTATTTCAAACGACTGGAACAGATTCTGTTTTAAGGCTGATTTTGCCGAAAAGCTTCGTAAACGGCTTCCTACCTTTTGCTTATGAATTTCGCCGATTTCCAGAAGAGCCTTTCCTCGCCAACTCCTCCAGCCCAGGTCTCCGTGTATCTACAGGCCTTGTGGTATGATGCTCACGGAGATTGGGAAAAAGGCCATAAGTTGATACAAGACCTCCCAGACAAGAATGCCGCTTGGATTCACGCCTACTTCCACCGCAAAGAAGGCGACCTCTGGAACGCAGATTACTGGTACCGGTGC
The DNA here is from genome assembly GCF_054956755.1 of Rufibacter sp. JT3400010. Classification (NCBI taxonomy): domain Bacteria; kingdom Pseudomonadati; phylum Bacteroidota; class Cytophagia; order Cytophagales; family Hymenobacteraceae; genus Rufibacter; species Rufibacter sp. JT3400010. Next base: position 87,467 of record NZ_JBUDXA010000025.1, read on the forward strand.
GCCGGAGAAAAAAGGCCATTCATTTCTTTGCAGGAAGAATGGGAAGATTTGGTACAAGCGTTTT